>JBCDBX010000022.1:0-23182 GCA_039182865.1 Pseudomonadota bacterium | reverse complement strand
GAACCTTGTTGTCATCAAGGAAAAACCGGTCCCTGCACTAAGTCGCTAATACATTCTGGAATTAAAAGAGTAATTGCTGCAATGGAAGATCCTAATCCATTGGTGGCTGGCAAAGGTCTCGCCGAGTTACGTAGTCATGATATTGAAGTAGAAGCTGGATTATTAAAATCTGAAGCCGAGTTACTTAATCGTGGATTCATTAAACGTATGTCTGTTCAAATGCCATGGGTAACAGTCAAGACAGCTACAAGTTTAGATGGTATGACGGCATTAAATAATGGAAAGTCTAAGTGGATAACTTCTGATTTAGCACGTCTGGATGTTCATCATTTGCGCGCTAAGCACGATGCCATTATGACAGGAATTGGCACGGTCAAAGCAGATGATCCGTCTCTCAATGTGCGCTTGAATGAGGATATTGAATTCACGCATCCTATACGTGTCATTATTGATACAAATTTGGAAATGCCGATCGATGCAAAAATGTTAAGTTTAACGGGCAAGACACTTATTTTTACTGCGCAAAGTATAGCTAACTCAGAATTGTCAAAAATAGATACTTGCGAGATTGTGCATATTGATGAAATACAAACTTTTGAAAGAAGTTATTTGTCTTTATCTTCAATACTGAGTGAATTAGCCAAACGTGGAGTAAACAGTGTTATGGTAGAGGCAGGGGCCACGCTAGTTGGTTCATTATTTAAACATCAATTAGTCGATGAACTAATTACTTATGTAGCACCAAAACTCATGGGTGATGCCAGTAAAGGTGTCATCAATTTGGGTGTGATTGAAAGTATGAATGATTGCTTGTCGTTGAAATTCAACGATATACGGAAAGTAGGTGAAGATTTGCGAATAATTTCAAGCGTCATATATAGCAAAGCTTAATTATGAAATTTAATTCGACTGAAGAAATAATTGAAGATATAGCAGCAGGTAAAATGGTAGTTGTTGTTGATGATGAGGATCGTGAGAACGAAGGTGATCTTCTGATGGCGGCTTCTATGGTAAGACCAGAAGATATCAACTTTATGGCGAAATATGGTCGTGGTTTGATTTGTTTAACGCTGACTAAAGAACGCTGTCAGCAATTAAATCTTCCATTAATGGTCGATATGACGGATATGCATCAGACCACTAACTTCACTATTTCAATTGAAGCAAGCGAAGGCGTGACAACGGGTATATCGGCATATGATCGTGCCCATACCATACGTACCGCGGTTGCACCTAATGCCAATGAAAAAAGCATTTCACAACCTGGGCATATTTTTCCATTGATGTCACAACCTGGTGGAGTATTGACTCGTGCGGGACATACCGAGGCTGGATGTGATTACGCCCGTCTTGCAGAACACGAACCTGCGGCTGTTATCGTCGAAATTATGGATGAGGATGGTTCAATGATGCGACGTCCACAACTAGAAAAATTTGCTGAAGAGCATGATCTCAAAATAGGGACGATAGAAGATCTGATACGGTACCGAGTACAAAATGAGAGAACAGTATTTAGAAAATCCTCACAACCTTTTATGACGGATGTCGGTGAATTTGAATTATTTACCTATGAAAACTCAATCAATAAAGAAGTACATTTCGCTTTGGTAAAAGGCAAGCTTGATCAAGCTAAATCTGTTTTAACACGAGTACATATCGAGAACACTCTGTGTGACACCTTGCTAGGTGATAATGGAGGTTGTGGATGGCCACTACGTGATGCGATGCAACGAATCGCAGATGAAGGTACTGGAGTTGCGGTGATATTACGCATTTCAAATGATTGCGATTCTTTATGTAAGCAACTCGATAAGTTAAATTCGTATGACACAAAATCTAGTGAAGATCATCATGAACCTGTCGACCGCTGGACATTAGGCGTTGGTGGTCAAATTTTATTTGATTTAGGCGTTAAGAAAATGCGCTTGTTAAGTGCGCCACAAGTATTCCATGGTTTGGGTGGGTTTGGCCTAGAAATAGAAGAATATGTCACAGGAAAGTAATCAGATTGCGATTCATAAACGGCAAGTTTCAAGGCGGCTCGCACTACAAGCACTATATCAATGGCAGTTTACTCAAGCTTCGGCTGTCGAATTAATCGCACAATATGAGGCTGATGAATATTGGCCAAAATCTGATCATGATTATGTTTCACAATTAGTCTCTGAATGTATTAAACAAGTTGATACACTTGATGAACAAATCAATGCTTGCTCAGATTACACAGTTGATAAAATTGATCCTATTGAGCTTGCCTCCTTGAGAATAGCGGTTTATGAATTATTAAACACACATCAAGTACCTGAGAAAGTCATCACTTCAGAAGCCATACGTTTATGTAAAAAGTTTGGGTCTGATGAAGGTTATAAACTAGTTAATGCAATACTTGATAAGTTGATGAAAAAAATCGATAGATCAGAAATGTTGCAGCAAACTTGAAAGAAAAAGAGTTAATCGATCGATATTTCCATCACCATATTGGTGAAGATGTAATAGTTGGTGTTGGGGATGACGGCGCAGTATTGAAAATTTCGGAAAATCATCAACTGGTCGTTAGCACCGATAGCATGGTTCAAGGACGTCACTTCCTAAATTCCACACCGCCATATTTCATTGGGTATAAATTAATGGCAGTCAATATTAGTGATATGGCAGCCATGTGTGCAATGCCTAAATGGATAACATTAAATCTTACTTTGCCTTTCATTGATGAGTCTTGGTTGAAGGATTTCTCACAAGGCTTTAATGATTGTGCTAAACAGTTAAATATTTCGCTAATAGGTGGAGATTTAACAAGTGGAGCAGAGTTGAACGTATCAGCTCAGATATTAGGTGTAATACCCAAAGACCAAGCCATTCTTCGCAGTGAGGCTCAAGCAGATGACTTGTTATTTGTGACAGGTAAAATAGGTTCTGCTGGAAAGGCGTTGGAATATTTATTGGAAAATAATTATGATCACCAAGTCCTCAGTGATGAACTGTTAAAATCACTATATCAGCCAACGTCAAGAGTGATGATAGCTCTTGATTTGCAAAAATACATCACTTCAATGATCGATATTTCAGATGGGCTTTTGCATGAAGCTGAACTCTTATGTCAATCAAGTCAGTTAGGTGCACAAATCGATTTTGAATCTATACCTATTATTGAAAGCCATGATCCTCTCAAAGCAATTGTTGCAGGTGATGATTATGAACTGCTTTTTACTGCAAATATAAAATACAAAAGTGAGATTGAAGAGATCGCTCAACGTCATTCATGCTCAATTACGCAAATAGGTAAAATGAAGCAGAGGCTGGATAAAGTAGAGCTGCTGAAACGAGGGAAAATCATAACTAAACCAAACATAACTGGGTTTGAGCACTTTGCATAATGAGTCAGAAACCAACACCTAAAATTGTCTTTTCAAATCCAATTCATTTTTTAGCTTTTGGTTTTGGCAGTGGCTTGGCACCTGTGGCACCTGGAACATTTGGCACGCTAGCTGGAATTCCTCTCTATCTTTTGATGGCGCAATGGAGTTTACCAATCTATTGCATCGTATTATTTATCCTTTGTGTTTTAAGTATTTTTATTGCAGGCAAATCATCACAATTTCTCGGTGTTCATGATCATGGTGGCATCGTGGTAGATGAAATTGTCGGATTTTTGCTGACGATGACGTTTGCACCAGCGGGTTGGATGTGGATTTTGATCGGATTTCTGCTCTTCAGGCTGTTTGATATTCTCAAGCCATGGCCTATCAAAGCGATGGATCAGCATATTTCTGGCGGTTTAGGGATCGTGCTTGATGACCTAATGGCGGGAATATATGGCGGATTGTCCCTTCTTTTCGTGGAATGGCTGGTAAATCAATTCTCTTAATCAAGTAATTATTATAAAATATCCTATAACTTTATGTTTTTTCTTAAATTTTAGAAATTCTAACTGCATCAAAAAAATGCAGTCTTAAACAATTTGCTAATTGAATTTGAAGCATAGGAATTAGATAGGATAAATGGGAATTCTCAGCACATTTGGAACCGATGGATTAATCGGACAAGTTAAGAATTGTGACTCACTGGATGAGGATTCTGCGCAGAAAGCTGTGAGCAAGCTTAAGAAAAGTGCAAAATCATCTATTCCAAAAATTTCCGAATCTCTAAATACGACTAGCAAAATAGAGTATCGTCGTATTGTAGAGGTATTGAATCAGCTGGTCTCCTCTAAAACTCTTGAATATTTTATTCCTTTACTAGGAAGTGATTCTGAAAAAATACGTCAAGGTGTCACAGAAGCACTTTGTGAAGCTAGTAGTGTGGATCCTAATATACTTGTTAACTATTTGAGTGATGACAAGATATCAAAATCTTCTGTGCTATTAATTCTTACTGCACACAAAGAAAAAATCAAAGCCAGTAATATTATTCGATATATCTTCAATGTAGAACATAGTGAACGTATCACGCTATTCAAGCTATTGGATAGTGTTGCAACGGAAAATGATATTACGGAAATCATCAATCGCCTCGATAATAAAGATACATTCATACGCACAAGTTTTGCCAAAATACTTAGAAACTTTGATTTAAGCAATGTTCGTCATGCGCTGATGAATCTTCTTGATGATAAACAGAAAACAGTACGCTTGGCCGCCTTAGAGAGCCTCTCGAGTATGTCGGGTGATGTTGATGTTCAGAAACTTGTCGAATTAATTAATGATCCTGATTTTAATGTGCAATCTAAAGCTGTAGAAACAATACTTAATTTAGATCATCCTGATACAGTTAAGTATCTTGTACCTCATTTAAAGAGCGATTCAGAATATACACGTCGAGCTGCAGTAGAAGTCTTAAATGAAATTGCAAGCCCTGATTCTGTCAGAGATCTATTTAAAGTTATTAAGGATGATGATTGGTGGGTGCGTTCTCGTTCTGCTGATGCCTTAGGTAAGATTGGTGGGCCTAAAGTTGTTAAAGCTGTCATAGCTCTATTGAAAGATAAAGATGAATTTGTGCGTCGTTCTGCAATTGAGATCATCAATGCAACAGAAGATGATAGTACTTATAACGCTTTAATAGGGGCGCTGGAAGATTCTGATTGGTGGGTGCGAGAGCGAGCGGTTGATGGGTTGGCTAACTTAGGAAACAAACAAGCCATACCATTATTAATTAAACTGCTGCATAGAAATGAAGAAAATTCATCGGATAAAAATATAGAGTCTATGGGGATTATTTTACTCCAGGCTTTAGGTAAGTTGCATGCTAAATCTGCTGTGCCAGATGTTATTAATCAGTTGTCTAATAAGAGTGAGAATATTGTTAAAGAATCATTGGCATGCTTAGAAAGACTTGCAGATGATTCAAATGTCGATGAAATAGTGACAGCGATAGGCAAAACACTAGAACAATGTGATGTTGAATTAAGAGAATTGGGCGATGAGTCGGTAGATCGTATTTTGCAGACGCTTCAGAAAGAACGCACCAGTATTCGTGAAACACTTAGCAATACTCAAGGTGAGCGTACCATGCCAGGCACTGTGATACGAGGGAGAGAAGAAGCTAAGCCTAAATCTATTGATCCAACCAAACTTAAAGCAGATGACATATTAGCAGGCCGTTATAGATTTATTAGACAAGTAGGTAAGGGTGCATTTGGGTCTGTCTATTTAATGGAAGACTTGATGATAAGCGAAGATGTCATTCTTAAATTCCTAAATTCTCAATTTGTAACTGATGATAGTGTGATAAAAAGATTTATCTATGAGTTACGCTTTGCAAGAAAAGTTACACATCAAAATGTGATTCGTATTTATGATTTGATTACCTTTGGTGATTTACATGCGATTTCGATGGAATATTTTGAAAGCCATACCTTAAGCGCTGAATTAAAAACACGCAAACCATTAAGCAACGAGCGTGCTGTCCAAATTGCCTCTGATATATGTAGTGGCATGGAAAGTGCTCATAGCGCCAAAGTCATACATCGTGATCTGAAACCTAATAATGTCATGATCAATGAAGAAGATGAATTAAAAATAGTTGATTTTGGTATTGCTGCAGCTAGTCAAAGCTCCGATACGAAATTGACCAAAACAGGTCTCTTAGTGGGCACGCCGACTTATATGTCACCTGAACAAGTCCTGGGAAAAGAGATTGATGATAAAACTGATATCTATAGTTTAGGTACTATTTTGTACGAGATGTTAACAGGTAGGCCGCCATATAGTGGTAAGGATAGTATGTCTATTATGTACCAGCACGTACAAGGTGAAGCTAAGCCACCAATTGAGAAAAACGAGAAGGTGCCAGTAGAGTTAAGTGAATTAACGATGCGTTGCATGAAAGTTAAACCGGAAGAGCGTATTCAATCAATGTCTGAACTAAATGAAAGTTTGAGCAAGTTTAAATAGTCGAAAGCCATGCCAAGAATAGATGCATTTTTAAAATTAGGGCGAGAACAAGGCGTATCAGATATTCATTTCGCCGTGGGGATCCCGCCTATGTTTCGTATGCACGGTGATTTGCTTCCTATTAAGTTTCGTGATCTAGGTGATACTGAACTTGAGAGTTACTTATTTGAAATTATTACTAAGAATCAGAAAGAAAAATTCAAAGCTGGTTATGATCTAGATTTTTCCTATACCTCTGAAGGCGTTGGTCGTTTTCGTGTGAATCTATTTAGAAAGTTATCAGGTATAGGTGCGGTGCTTAGACATATACCCACTGACATTCCTGAATTTGAAAGTTTGAATTTACCTAAAGTCATCAAAAGTTTTGCCGATTTTAAACAAGGTATGGTTCTAGTCACTGGAGCAACTGGTACCGGTAAATCAACAACACTTGCCTCGTTATTACATCATATTAATGCCACTAGAAAAGAAAATATTATTACCCTAGAAGATCCAATTGAATTTATTCATCCCTCTCAGCAATCACAAGTGATTCAGCGTGAAGTTGGAACACATCTCAATAGCTTCTCCGATGGTTTGCGCGCCGCTCTGCGTGAAGATCCAGATATTATCCTGGTAGGTGAGATGCGTGATTCTGAAACGATCAGTATGGCTATGTTAGCAGCTGAAACTGGTCATTTAGTATTTGGTACTTTGCATACCACCTCGGCAACTAAATCTTTGGATAGAATATTAGATGCCCTGCCTGCAGATCAAAGAGAACAGGGAAAGATATTCTTGGCGCAACATTTACATGCTGTGGTCACACAAGACTTGGTAAGAACTGCAGATGGTAAAGGCAGAAAGGCCATTGTTGAAATTATGATTATGAACAATGCTATTTCTAATTTGATCTTGACTGGCAAGACATTTCAGATTCCCAATCAAATACAAACAGGAAGTAGCATAGGCATGCAATTAAAAGATCAGGCTTTATTAGATGCTGTGCATGCCAAAGAGATTGATCCTGATCATGCTTATCTATATGCAAATGAGAAAAAACTATTCCAAAAGTTTGTGACTGATCCAAGCTTGGTAACCGAGCAATAAATCCGATGGCTGATTTAAATACATTACTGAAGAAACTTGTTGATGAAGGAGGTTCAGACCTGCATATATTATCGGGTGATCCCATACGTATGCGTGTACATGGTGATCTTATTTCAATTAGTGATGAGCCAATTTCCGGAAAAGATGCTCTAGATATGTTCAACGACATTATGACTATGCGTAACAAAGAAGTAATGGATAGCGATGAGCAAGTTGACTTTGCCTACGATGCACCAGACATTGGTCGTTTTCGAGTAAATGTCTTTCGCCACTTAAACGGTGTGGGAGGAATATTCCGAACCATTCCTTCAGAAGTGATTCCTTTAGAAAAACTTAACATGCCTCCTGTCATAGAATCTGTCTGTAAGCAAAAATCAGGATTAATCCTCGTTACAGGGAAGACAGGATCAGGTAAGTCAACCACACTGGCTTCAATGATCAATGTGATTAATACAAAACAGAAAGGGCATATACTCACTATCGAAGATCCAGTTGAATTTGAGCATGAACGCAAAAACTGTTTGATAAGTCAACGAGAAGTCGGTAGTCATTCTCGTACTTTTGCCCAAGCTTTGCATTCCGCTTTAAGGGAAGATCCTGATGCTATATTAGTGGGTGAATTACGTGACCTTGAAACAATGAGTCTGGCAGTGACGGCAGCGGAGACAGGTATACTAGTGCTTGCTACATTGCATACAAATAGTGCAGCTTCAACGGTTGATCGTGTCATCAATACTTTCCCAGTGAATAAGCAGCCCCATATTCGCACTATGTTATCAACCTCTTTAAGGGCAATCATTTCCCAGCAACTTGTGAAGACAAAAGATGGCAAGGGTCGCGTTGCTGCTGTTGAGATATTAATCAATACATCCGCGACATCTAATATTCTTCGTGAAGGGAAATCTGAACAGCTAAAGACAAGCATCCAAGGTGGTGGCTCACATGGTATGCAGAGCATGGATAGTTCACTTCACGAGCTTGTCAAAGAACAAATTATTGATCCTCAAACCGCATTCGAGGCGGCCGATGATAAGAATTCCTTCAGACAGTACCTTAAAAAGTCATCGTAAGTTACTTTTTTCCAATAAAATTTTCCGAAATTTTCCAAATTTTGCTATAGTCATAGCGCTGTTGTTTAAGGCCGTTCATTGTGAAGCGCTACCTCATATTGAGGTCATAGCATTATTTGAAGGCAAAGCCATGTTGCGAATTAATCAACAACAATTGCTGATGAGTGAAGGTGAGACTAATGAGCAGGGCATTCAACTGATCAAAGCAGATGCAGACCAAGCTTTAGTTGAGGTGAAAGGTAAACAGTTGGTGCTTGAATTGGGAAGCACTGTTTACGAAGCACCCACAAGTGAAGTTGATAAAACAGCAAAAGAAATCTACATCTATCGTGCCCCTGATAATTTATTTAGGACAACAGGATCGATAAATGGATTCCCAGTTAATTTCTTAGTGGATACCGGTGCTTCCAGTATCGTTATCAATGCACAAGAAGCTAGAAGATTGGGAATTGATTATAAAAAAAACGGGACACCCATAATGGTCAGAACAGCCTCAGGTAGCGAAAACGCTATAGAAATCAAAATTGATAAGGTGTCAATATCTGGAGTGACTTTAAGGTCTATAGATGGAATTGTATTAGAGGGTGCAGAGCCCTCAATTCCACTGCTTGGAATGTCTTATCTAAGTCGCTTTGAGATTCAAAATAACGGCACCATCATGAAATTACTTCAAAAATATTAAGCCAATATCATGGAAAAGCATGTCGATTGCGTTGTAATGTTTGTTGATATCGCTGGCAGCACCAAGCTGTATCATGAATTTGGTGATACTCTAGCTCAAGACAGTATTGCCAGATCTTTGATACGCATGTCAGAAACAATAAAGCGTAATAAAGGCACCGTCATTAAATTCATCGGCGATGAAATATTGTGTCATTTCCCTGAAGTAGCAGCTGCAATTAATACTTCTTTTAGTTTAAATGAAATATTGGATCAAACCGAAGACCCAAATGGTATCGAAATAAGAATTCGCATAGGCCTTCATTATGGGCCTACAATTATTGATCAAAATGATATTTATGGTGATACAGTAAATGTAGCAGCAGCAATGCGTGAAATTGCAAGAGCAGGTCAAATAATTACAACAGAAGCTATAATTAAGGAGATGCCTGCAGAAATATTACATAAAGCTCGACAGATTGAATCATCTAAACTTAAAGGAAGGCAGGAAGAAACCGTTATATATGAATTGCAATGGGAGGATGAAGAATCCACGCAAATTCTTTCGGCGCTGAATCCTAATAAAAGTGATGCAATATCACGCTTACAGATTAAATATCGAGGTAAAGAGATATCATTATTAGAAGATATGCAACCTTTTACATTTGGCCGTGATGAGCGTTGTTCCATGACTATTGATGGTAAATTAATTTCTAGAAACCATGCGACAATTGAATATCGCAAAGGCAAATTTATCTTTGTTGACACCAGTACTAATGGTACTTATATTCAAACCGAAGAAGGTCGAAATGTTTATATTCGTCGTGAAGAAGTTCCACTCTGGGGACTTGGTAATATAAGTCTAGGTCGCGTGCCTGAAGAAGATGAAGAAAATCTGATTCAATATGTCAGTCGTTGATTTAAATGGTATAACACTATAATTATCAACACTCTATTAAACATAAATTAAACGATATACCTAAAGGGAATCATCCCTTTTTTCATACTATGGAAATTAAAACACGCTTTGCTCCAAGTCCAACAGGCTACTTGCATATCGGTGGCGCACGCACGGCTTTATTTTCTTGGTTATATGCTAGGCATAATCAGGGTAAATTTGTGCTGCGTATTGAAGATACCGATCGTGAGCGTTCAACTCAAGAATCAGTAGATGCGATATTAAGAGGTATGGAATGGTTAGGTTTAAACTTTGATGAAGGACCTCATTACCAGACTCAGCGATTTGATCGTTACAAGGAAGTGATAGAAAGGCTTTTAGACGAAGGAAAAGCTTATCGTTGTTATTGTACAAAAGAAGAATTAGATGTCTTGAGGCAAGAACAACAAAAAAATAAACAAAAGCCTCGTTACGATGGTCGATATCGTGACTTCTCAGGAACACCGCCGAAGGGGATTGATCCTGTCATACGTTTTAAAAATCCACTTGAAGGAAATGTCATCATTGATGATCTAGTTCTAGGTGAAGTTGTAATTAATAACTGTGAATTAGATGATTTAATTATTGCACGTTCAGATGGGACACCCACTTATAACTTGACCGTTGTAGTGGATGATCTGGATATGAGCATTAGCCATGTCATCCGAGGCGATGATCATATCAATAATACACCGAGGCAATTGAATATGATTGAAGCACTCGGCGGTGAAATACCTAAATTTGCACACTTACCCATGATTTTAGGTAACGATGGAAAGCGTATGTCTAAACGACATGGTGCAGTTAGTGTCTCTACGTATGAAGAAGAAGGTTATTTACCCCAAGCCTTGCTTAATTACTTAGTGCGTCTTGGTTGGGCGCACGGTGATCAAGAGATTTTTACTGTTAGTGAAATGATTAACTTGTTTACTTTGGAGCAAGTTAACAAATCAGCTGCAGCTTTTGATATCGACAAATTGCAATGGCTAAATCAGCAATATATTAAAGATTCTTCCAATGCTGATTTAGCTTCTTGGTTAAAACAAGCATTCACTAAAAAGAGTATCGATATTAATTCAGAGAATCAGCTCGAAGCGGTTGTTGAATTGCAAAAAGAACGTGTTAAAACACTACAAGAAATGGTAGATAGCAGTGAATATTTCTTTACTGAATTTGATAGCTATGATGAAAAAGCATCAAAAAAACATTTTAAAGCACTAGGCTTACAGGTATTAAAAGAAATTAAACCTCAGTTAGAACGGTTAACTAATTGGAATGCGGAATCCATACAAAATTGTATTCATAATTACTCAGAAGAAAGCGATCTTAAATTAAGTAAAATAGCACCCCCTATCAGAGTAGCAGTTTGTGGAAGTGCTAATTCACCATCTATTGATATTACTTTAGAATTAATTGGTAAAAAGTGCGTTATTGCTCGCATTGATAAAGCCATTATTTATATCGAGAGTAATGTTGAGATGGGCGAGTAGTGAAGGCATAATCTGCAGTCACAATGTATTTGGATAAATACTTTAAAGACAAAAAGTAACCGAGTAATAGGTTTTATGCTATTAATTGGTGATGTTTCGATAAGGGTTGATAAAACCTGGGGCTATAGCTCAGCTGGGAGAGCGCCTGCATGGCATGCAGGAGGTCGGCGGTTCGATCCCGCCTAGCTCCACCAAACAATGCATTGATTAAAAGCTTAATCGAGCAAAAAAAGGTACTTAGAGAATTGAATTTAATTACTCTAAGTTATCTAGCTCCCTTGCAATCTCATTAGTTAGCTGTCCAAGTAAATTACTTAACGCCAACGTGTAGGCGGAATATCCTTTATTCATTAATTCTTGTGTGAATGCACTAGTGCTTTGTATCAATACTTCATTGTCTTGATTAATAACCTGCCAGTCAGCTGCTAAGAAAACATTTTGACTAATATGACCTGCAAACTCTTGCATTTGTATTTCTAGCTTATACTGTACTTGATTATTCTGTTGAGATTTAAACGTATAGATATTTCCGTTTGGAAATAAGCTCTTTAGGTCAAGTTCTATGGTATCGAGCATGAGTTCGCGTAAATCGCCGGCCCAGAATTGAGTATTAGGGATAATCAAATTTGTTTTGCTTTTGCCATAGCTAACAACTGCGCGGCGCTTCAATACTTCAGGCGTTGAAACTGGGCCAATGACTAATGATAGATTTGTATCATATGTACGACTTGCTTGATTTACAGTGAGTTGATAATAGTATGTATCAACGTTTTTTGGTCCCGCGCATCCCGCGAATGTAAGAATCAAGCATAATAGGAATATATTATTTATCTTCATTAGATCTTCCTTTGCCAAAAATGAGTGCATCAGGCTCCTCGTTCAAAGTCGTGGTTAGAGACTCAAGGGACTGAGCGGCTCGACGAATTTCTTCCATCATTGTTTCCAGTTCATACATAAACTTGCCATCTTGAGCGAGTGTGCCATCAAGTGATTGCATTAGTCGATTACCATTTTCTGCAGCCTGGTCTAATTTTTGACTAGTTTCTTTCAATGCATTGATAGTGTCTGCAAATGCATCAGCAGTGTCTTTTTCTTCAAGTGTTGCCAGAATTCGTTGCAGTGAACCTAAACTCGCACTAAGTTCATTGCCAATTTGATCGATAGGAAATTTATTTATTTTATCTGTAATATCAGATAGCTGTTCTGTTAATTTCTTGTGTTGACCTAAGACTGTTGGAATTTCAGGAATGTCGGATCTATTGTCGGTCATCATCATTCCTGCTTCATCTTTTCTTTCGATTAAATCAACATATAAAGCACCTGTTAACAAACTACCTATTTGTAACTGCGCTCGTAGCCCTTGGTCTATCAGATTTTTAACTTCTTGGTTCATCTGATTTTGATTAATAAGTTTATTAGGGTCGAATCTCTGAGGTTCGATTTCAATAAAGACATTTACACCATACTCTCTTACATCTTGAATATTTTGAAGTTCAACATTCGTTACTCGACCTACTTTAATGCCCTTGTACTCAACGGTTGCCCCTGCAGTGAGACCTCTTACAGATTCTTTGAAATGGAGTACATAGGGGTACTTAACTGTGTAATCACCATCCAATACGGCTTTATAATTCGAATACAAATAAAAATAACTCTTGTCGGCAGCAGGATTATTTTTGACAGGACCCTCATCAAAGGCGACACCACCTTGTATGAGAGATGTTAATGAACCAGTTTGTGCTTCTATACCACTGGCATTGATGCTGATATTAAATCCTGATACGTTCCAGAAGCGCGAGCGCTTATTGACCCATTGTGCATAAGGTTCTGTAACAAATGCTTCAATCTCAACCCATCCGTCCTTTTCATCGAGATGAAAACTTGTAATTTCTCCTGCTTTGATTTGTCTGAAATAAATCGGAGAACCCTGCTGGATTGAGCCTAAAGTACGTGCACGAAGCACAAAAGTCTTACCTTTAATTTCTGAGTCGATAGGAGGGGGATTTTCCAGGCCAGTAAATCGCTTAGTAAAAGGTCCTTTAGGACCTGGGTCCATAGCAATATATACCCCTGAAAATAGTGTAGAGAGTCCTGATATTTTTCCTATTGTAACTTGTGGTCTAACTACCCAAAAACGTGTCTCTGGTGAAAGATGATGTTTCATTTCTTTATCCATCTCAGCTTTGATCTTGACTGTTTTGAGATCGTCACTCAGCGTCACTTCAGTGACTTTTCCAACTGTAACATCTTTATAACGTACTTCTGTTTTACTAACCGCGACACCGGAGGCATTATCGAAAGTAATTGAAATGACCGGACCTTTTTCACTAAGACTTTTATAGCCTAACCATAAGCCGATGAGGATTGCTACAATTGGGATGACCCATACGGGTGATATGTACTTTTTATCTTCGATTGTTAGGGTTTTAGGTTCGCTCATCATTTATATCCCAAAGTAAACGTGTATCAAATGCTTCAGTGGCTATCATTGTTAAAATCACAACTGTAGAGAAAGCAAGTGTAGCGATACCTGCCTCAGCGCTTGCGATCAATCCAAAATGAACAAGTGCGACCAGAAGTGTCACGACAAAGACATCGACCATAGACCAACGTCCAATAAACTCTATAATATGATAGAGCTTGGTTTTTTGTTTTATCATTTTGGTAGATTTCATTTTCACACTAAATACAAGCCAACCAATGACAATTATCTTAAATATAGGAATTAATACACTTGCGATAATAACTATGAGTGCTAAAACCCATAAACCAGAATCTACCAATTCGACTGCACCACCTATAATTGTACTTGATAATGTGCTTCCTAAACTTGTCGTATAAAGCATTGGGTAGGTATTTGCAGGTATGTATAACAACATTGCGGCAATAGTAAGCGCGAGTGTCTTTTGTAAACTCATAGGTTTACGATGATGAATTTTTTTATGACAACGACAACAGTGATTATGCGCATCTGCAATTCTGGTGTCTATTAATGCGTCGCATTCTTTACAGCTAATAAACTTTGCAGGCAGATCTTTATAAAAAATGTTTTCAGGAACTAAATAGCTCCACATGAGTTTTATATTAAAACGTCTATTTGCTCCGACTAAACACAATACTAGTCCAAAAAATGAATAAAGAGCGGGGCCTGGAATAATAGTTACATAACTCTGCATTTTTACAACTGATATAACAACTGCGAGAAGAAATATTTCTAGCATACTCCATGGACGTAGAGCCGAAAGAGTGCCTAGCACAAATTTTTGCCATTTATATTTGACATTTAAAAGATGAGTGATCGTTAAAAGGCTTAGTGCGATTATTTCGAGTAGAGGAAAAAAGAAGATCGTGCTAATGACGATTAACCCGAGTAAATGCTGCTCAGACTCAAACATTGCGATGACGCCTGAGAGCAAATTAAGTTCATGGGTGACGCCACCCAATTGGACGGCTACGAAAGGGTATGTATTGCTGATAATAAAAAATACTAAAGCGGCAACGGTAAATGCGAAAGAAAGTTGCAACCAATTTTTTGATTCTTTTTTTAAGATCGCACCACATCGGTTACAGCTGACTCTTGAAGTAACTCCCCGTAAATCATAGCTGTGTAATAAACCACAAGAATGACATTCAAGCTTATTCTCGTTTGAGGCGGTTATAGTTATGCTCACATTGGTCGATCGGTTACAATATAAGTCTATAGATTGTACTATATGTAAGGTTAATAGGAAGTAAAGATTCTTTACGTACAGTAAAATCTAGATAAATAATTATTTTTAAATCATCCTGAATTGAATTTACTCGTAATTTTATGCATTCATTAGATATTGACGTTGATGTGTCTCGCATCAATAGCTTGCTTGATGCAGGTGGACCTGTCGTGGTTATTTTAGGTGTCATGTCCATAGTTGGTCTGGCGGTACTATTAGTTAAAATTTGGCAATTTTTTAAGCTAGAACTAGATAAACGAGATTTTATTGAACTGGCATTAAATGCTTGGCGAAAACATGACATGGTTCAGATGGAAGAAATATTAAAAAAGTCAAAAAGCCCGATTGCTCGTGTGATGGAGTCAGCCTCAAAAGTGTGCAGTCAAGATGATGTCAATGATGAACTAGCGCGAGAAGAAACTTTGCGTGTAGCTGCACTGCATCTTGCTAATGCTCGCTCATATCTACGCATAATTGAAGTCATAGCGGCGTTAAGTCCATTGCTAGGTTTGTTTGGCACTGTGCTCGGCATGATTGAAGCATTTCATCGATTAGAAGAGGCGGGTACAACAGTGGATCCTGCCGTATTATCAGGTGGAATTTGGGAAGCGTTATTAACTACTGCTGCCGGTTTAGCAGTAGCGATCCCGGCTATTTTGGTTCTAAATTGGTTAGAACAAAGAATAGATAACTTCAAGCTAGCAATGGAAGATGCCATGACTCAAATATTCACATCCAAAATCATGAATTAATCATATGCGCTTGCCGGTTATAAAAAGAAAATCTCTTGTCAATTTGACACCATTGATTGACGTGGTTTTTATACTGCTCATATTTTTCATGCTAGCATCTAACTTTATTAAGTGGCATTCACTTGAACTTTCAGTCACTAAACCTGAAGAGATGCAGATAGATCATGAGGCGATCAGCCTTATACGAATCGAAAGGAATGGTTCTTATTACTTAAATGATGCATTGCTGCCATTAGATGACATTATTGGAACAGTTCGTCAACAAGCACTTAGTAATCGAGAACATCCCATAATCATTCAACCCGAAGAGGGTAGTTATCTTCAGTTAATGGTAGATCTGTTAGAGAGATTGCAGATTTTGTCAGATGCAAATATATCACTAGCAAAGCCTAATCAGAATTAAGTTTGAATGAAGATACAAGAATCTAAGCCTAAAAAAGAAATTGAGAATCTGCTACCTCTTGTTAATGTCGTATTCTTATTGTTGATATTTTTTATGGTAGCAGGTGCTTTTAGTTCGCCTGAGTTATACAAAGTTGACTTGCCTTATTCTGATAGCCAAATGACGCAAGAATCAGAAGAATTAAAAATTATACTTGATGAATACGGAAATTTAGCACTAAATGATAAAAGTGTGAGTATTGACTCAATCTCTGAATCAATCATGACTTTTTCTAAAGACAGTAATTCAATAACTGAAATTCAACTTAAAGCTGATGCCAAAGTAGATGCAGTGATAGTCGTCGATTTAATTGAAAGATTGAATGCAACAAATTTAGAAGCTATTCATATTATTACTAGCTCTGCATACTAAAAATGCTTGATTCATATAATATTCGTGCACAACACTGGGTTTTGGCCGTTACAATAGCAGTTGCTGCACATGCTATTTTTGTTTATCAGTACAAGCATGAAGCTTCGTTGGATTCTGATTTGATAGAAGAGCAAGGTATAACAATCAAACTCAAAAAAATAGTGGTACCTACTCAGCCAGTCGCTGAAATAATAGAAACCGTTGTTACGCCGCCTGCAATAATTGAAAAACCTGAAAAGATTGTCAAAGAAAAGCCGCCAAAACCTAAACATGTGAAGCCTGTTGTTCAACAACCCAAGGTTTTACCAATAGAGGAACCTATTTCGCAAGAAAATATTCAGCAAGAGCTAAGTAATGAGAAGGAAATCACAAAAATTACAGAACCTAGTGTCTCGGCAAGTACGAGTAATAATAGTCGTAACAAAAACAATAATCTGTCACAAATTCGCAATGAATATCTTGCTAGACTAAATTTATGGCTGTCTAAACATAAGCGATATCCAGCTATTGCTAGAAAAAGAAAACAAGAGGACACCGTTAAAGTTAGTTTTGTGATTGATGCTAATGGCAGGTTATTAAGTTATCAGCTTGAAGAGGCATCTAAGTTTGCTAGCTTAAATAAGGCTGTAGTTAATCTGTTACAAAGTGCATCACCAATGCCTAAAGTGCCACAAGCTATACGTGATGGACAATCAGAGTTTGAATATACAATACCTATTGAATATTCCTTAATAGTTAAATGAGATATTAATTATTCGTAGCTAAAAGGAGAGAAACAACATGGAAAATCTAAGTTCAATTTTAAGTGGTGAGTTCAGAATCAATAAGCGAGTGCTTCGAGACCGCAGAGAAGAGATTGCACATATAGATTTTCCGCTTAGAACATCTGATGGTTTTTTTGTGTATGCAGATCGGCGAATCAAACCAGAGCGTCGAATTCGCAACATCGCGGTATCTGAACATTGCATGCGAAATTCAGACTTCATAAAGATGTTTAAAAGATATCAATAAGTTACTGTAAAATAAAATAATTTATAGGATTTTGTATAGAAAATTTTAAGTAAATTCGCAATATGTGCGCTACCTAGCTAAAATATAGCTCGGTAATATGATTTCAGTTAATCGAGCCACACATTGCAAAATTCAACAATTCAATCTAATTCCAGATCTCAAGAGCGTCGTAAGTCATCATATGAACGCCGACGGCATGAGACCATTGTGCAATTTCCCATCATTACCACTCAAGGCATTTGTGTACGAAAAGATCGCCGAAAGATACCTGATAGACGCTTATCTAATATCTCGGTCAGAGAAGCATCTATAAAAGAGGAAGTGTTTTCGAAGCTTTTTTCTCATTACTTAAGCATCGATAAAAAAGGTAACTACAGAATCAAGAAACCTCTTGCTGACGATGGCTTCTAATAAGTTGATTAAATCGTAAGACGACCTTTTTGGTCTATGCGAACAGAACCATCCGATTGTGTTGTGCCTACATACTTCATTCCATTGATGACAAAGTCAGTTGAACGCTCATTTTGTTTAAGTTTCACATCGGCATGATATGTCAAATCTTCAAATAATTTGATATCACCAGTTAAATCAAGATGGCCATTGCTATTTTCTATCGCAATCACAGTATGATTGTCTTTAGTTTGAATGACCGAGTTGACGTTACCCATAAAGACTCGAATGACCCCATTCAGTGCTAACGGCGTAAAGTTAATGTTTCCTTCAATCTCATTGACAAAATTATGTTTAAAGGAAACTTTATCTAAATTCATAGTAAATTCTCCAGTAGACGTTATTCCATAATTTTGTAATAGGGCATTCAAGATCATAGCATCGCCTTGTGCAAACACGTTAAGCAGCTCGAGGTTATTTCTCATTTTGGCAGTGAATTGACTATTTAACTCATCATTTTCCTGTTGAATATCAGCACAAACAGACATTGTGAATAAACAACTAGGCTTAAATTGCCATTTGACCGTACCTAATTCTATATTATTGATTCTTAACTCTGTCGCAGATCCTTGCCAGATATTACCAAAATATTGTTTAGCCGTGATGTTATTAGGTAATATTTTTGTGGCTATGCTTGCAGGTACATAAACAATAATGCTTAGCAAAAATACAATAACACCTAATGCAATAAATTTTTTCATTTTCTTTTCAGCGAAATCCTTGCTTGTACAAAACCAGACTGATCCAATCTATCAACACTAGCTTCATTAACGACGATATTGCTGCGTTTTTCTAACTGCCCAAGCAGTGCAATTAACGCATTAAAATCAATCTTATCCATCCAAATAGTCACATAATCTTGACCATTAGGTTCAATCTGCTTGATTGATTGCCTAATACCTAACTGATTTGCAAGGCTGTCAACAATCGCTAGTAAAGATCGATTATTATCAGATTTGATTGCATTAGGATTATTTAATCTAAGCTGTTTAACCTCTGCACCTTTGGTATTCATCCATGTTAGTAGCTCTTGATTACTTTCAACATGCATCATTTTAATGTCTCGCGCTTTGACTAACGGAGACCAGGCAAAAATATAAAAAATGAAAACTATGACGGCAGCTGTAGCAAGTAAAACTAGTTGCTGTTCTCTTGTTTGTAAGCCTAGCCACCACTCTTTTAAGTTATCCATGATTACTCCGAAATATCCATGCGTGCTAGAACATAATTATCAACGGTTTTAGCTGTTTGAAGTTCAGCCTTAATATTCTTGGATTGTAATTTTGATTTTACATTTTCTAATACTTGTATATCCGGCGCTTGAATTTCTAATGAAAGTTGATCATTTCTATAATCAAAGTCTAAAATAGAAACATTCTGATTTTTTCCTAATTCATATCCACTTTGATGAAGTATTTTTAGGAAATCGATTTCTTTTTCGTTGTCATTGTCACGAAGACTAAGTTTTCTGAGTCGTTCTTCCATCATGACGCGTGCTTTACCTTTGGGGATTCGATTAATATCAGGAAATGCATCTAATAACGATTGGTCTATTTTTGCGGTAAGTTCTGTGTCTAGTGCTTTATATTGATAATACTCAATGGAAATATGAGACATAGTTATTGCTAACCAGACTAGCGCTAAACCTGCGGCAATCTTCCAAGGTAATATTGTCTTATGTTGTTTATCTTCTTTTGCATAAATTCCTTGGAGCAAATTAATGCAATTTGTTTGATCAAATCCATCCACAAAAGAAGTGGGACTCCACGAATCATCAACTTGCACGTTTGCTAATTTTTTGATCTCGCTAAGATTCTCATCAGGATGGCTTTTAATACTAATGAGTTCTGGTGGTCGTTCATCATCAGCGCTGGCTAAATTAATAAAGTCTAGTAAATCGTTAACATCGCAGGCAAAGCCAGAACACTCAGCAGTTCTAACAATCGCATGATGATTGTTTATGCGAATATTCCAATGATTGTTTTGAGACCAGGGTAAACCAAAAATATCTGCCGTGATTACATCTGGAATTATGCGGAGTTCATTAAGTATAGTAAGCAAGTTATCAAGGTGTTCTTTCGAGGCGACAATTACAGGTATTTCGCTATTTTGTGTGCGTAGACCATAAGCGAAATGTAGATTTTCAATATCTTCAGTTAAGTCATCCTCTAATGCAAAAGGAATAGCTTTTTCTAATTGCTTTCTATTTTTAGTTTGAATCTCCACAGATGTCATAAACAAAGCTTCTATGGGTAGTAATATGATTACTTTTCTATCCTGAATTAGTTCTGGAAGATTTGTGAGCTTGACACTTCCACAGTTTTCTTCATTATCTTCCGAAGATGATAAAATCCATTTAACAGTAGTGTCTTCATCAATTGAGTGAAGCTCTATGTTTGCTGAAAATCTAAGAAATAAAGTTTCCATGTTTGCAGGTTAAATTGGGGTTCTAGAGATCACGAGAATATTTTGGCTATTAAATCGCTGTAGAAGACTATTGTTTCGAATAATGCTATTTGCAATTTTGACTTCAGACTCAAGATTAAAAAAACTACTTTGAGTTGATAAACCTTGTGCATTGACTCCAGATCCTTGAATTGAAGAGCTTGACAAGAATTCTTGAATACTCTCGAATGGTTCATCCTCTCTTTCATTAACTATAGTTTCAGCTGAACTAATACTTAACTGGGGTACAACAGATGCCAAAACGACAGCCTCTGCCGTATTGACATTAATAGACGTATTCTCAGGTAAGGCTGTGAGATATGGACTTACGATATCGTAAACCTCTTGTGTCACGCCTTTTGCTAATCTTAATTCCGAGATGTGTTTCATGGTTTGATTTGCGGCTAAATACGGTTGTTCTAAGCCTATATAATAATCGTCTTCTGCTCCATCGGGTGGTAATGCTTGGACATCCGGATCAATCCAGTCGATGATTGCCTGAACAATCTTAGGATCTTGCTCTAAAAGCGAAAATAATCGTTCAATTCTAGCTCTTGTCACCGGATTCTGATTTTCTCCAATAATAAGATTATTAACATTAATTTTAGCTTGTTCGTCATTTAGTTGGCCTGAAATATACCCGCCAGGTAAGGGGAGTGGAGGAATTTTAGTAGCCCAGCCTTCGCTTGTTGCATCGTATTGATTATCGTCATCTAAGTCGCGTGCCAATATAACTTTGGACCATGCCTCACCTCCATGCAGATATGACCAGACCTGACTGCCAAAGATAATGTTCTCAGTTCGCTTAATTGAAAGTTGATGATTAGCAGAAATTGAAGTCGCAGCGATTACTGCTAATGCGAGAATAAGAATAGCTGTTAATAAGGCAATGCCGCGTTGTGACTTTTTAGAATTCATTGAGGCAGTGTAAAGATACGATTGATTTCGCCGAAAGGTGATACATTAAGATTCACAGCTATCGCTCGAGGCATTAGTGTTGTATTTGCTTCTGCCGTAAGCGGCGGCCATTGATCTTGATCATTAGAATTTGTGTCAATAAATTCCCATTGTATATTTTCAATTTCTTTAATAAGTATTACTTCTCTAGCGTCTTCTATAATCGCACCATCCAACCGATTCCAACTATTACGAACTAAGTTATTGTTGTCATCTATACGATATAAAATTCTTTGGATATTACTGCGTGAGAGCCCCGTTGGATTGCGCCAACCGCTATATGTGAAATTTAATTCATTTTCACCATCAGATAATAAAGCGGGTTGTGAATCGCCAAACTGATCGCGTGTTGTTCGAGACATAATTTGATTAATGTCCCGCTCAAGATATTTAAGAGTTAATTGAACGGCTTGTAACTGATTGGTTTGGTTGTTTAGGTTCGCTTGCCATTTTAAAATTGCATTTAATCCTGAAAAAGCTAAAGTTCCGACCACAGCAAACACAGCAAGTGCAATAACCACCTCAATTAATGTGAAACCTGAGCTAACTCTGACGTTATTTCTTAGAACCTTCATAAGTTGCCTATAACTCTTGGTGGGTTAATACTTGAATCATTTGTAGTATCGAAATATGTAGGTAAGAGGGTGACTAAAGTTGCATAAACTTGGCTCGAAGATTTATTATCCTTACGTACGTTGAATTCTATGCGGAGAATATCTGGATCTTCTGTCTCTTGAACGCTTTTCTCCCAATACCATTCAATTCCTGCCATTTCTTCACTACCTGAGTTTTCCTTCTCTGGATCGGGGTCAAACCCTAGTTCAAAATTGGCCATAGCATTCTGTGCAACCCAGGTTGCCACTATACGTTCATTTAACAATGCGGTATTTTTGCCAACAGAACTGATAGTTTTGATTGTTGCTGATAGACCAATTGCAATGACGGCAATAGCAACAACAACCTCAATCAGAGTAAATCCTTGCTTATATTTAAGTCTAGTCATTATGTTTCTGCTAAGGTTATTTCAAATGTGCCTGTTTCATTGAAGGTTATTTCATATAGCAAGTCATATTGATCTGTGATTTCTAACTTAAAAGGTGATACTTCACCATCAGAAGTAATAAAGATCTGGGGTCTTTTTTTATCTTCGCGTTCTAAAATAACTTTTAGATCATCTAAATATAAATAAAATTCTAATCCATCAGGTAGAGTACGCGGGCGAAATATTCTATCTCCTTGTACCAGCTCCCATATATCATCATTTAAAACATAAAATGCATAACCTGATTGCCAAACAGACATTGCATAATCTTGAGAGTTGAAAATAGCTTGTTCTTTTGCAAGCTGAATGAGCGAGGCCACACGTTCGCTGCTCAATTTCATATGCTTTACTTGTGGATTGCCT
>JBCDBX010000021.1:0-23345 GCA_039182865.1 Pseudomonadota bacterium | reverse complement strand
CGCATAAAGTCAAACTCAATTATTTTGAGTTAGAAGATTCTATGTGGAAATATGTGCGCTCTCAGACGACTAGTGTATTTGACAATAGAAGTGCATATGCTTATCAGTTCAAAATTAATGGTGAAAATATGATGATAAATGCTATTTGCTACTTTGAAGATCCATCAGAACTAGTGACGGATTTTGTCACTCGTGACGATGATGGGACTTGTAATTTTCAGGTCAATTATAATCTCGAAAGTAAAGAGTTTAGTTCTTTAAGAATAGATTAATCAGAGTTGCTTTAAATCATAGATTGGCGATTGGCAACTCATCCCTTCGCATACATACGCTAGCGTTTTATTCTCATCTGCAAACTTACTTTGAATCGCCTCAGGTAAGTTCTTTTCATTGATTGGAATAGCAAATACTAAGCGGTGCGGATTAAAGTTATTTTGACAATGGTCTAACCATTGCTGACATTCACCTTCAGAACCTCTAATGATAATACTTTGAGGAGGTGTGTTGATGTCTTCTAGGCAAGCTAAAAGTGAACCATGCGCCATCGGCGCATTGCTAATTTGCTGACTGGCATAGTCTATCGTGCGCTCAGCTGCTGTAATGTAGTCGGTATTTGTTAATAGATAACCCAGCTTTAGTAGGCAATGAGCGGCTATTCCATTGCCCGCTGGTGTGGCTTCGTCTGCACTGACTTTAGGTCGCTGAATTAGTGATTCATGATTATTGGCCGTAAAATAAAATCCGCCATTTTGTTTATCTTCAAATTGCTCCAATAATATATCAGCAAGCTCAAGGGCAAATAAAAAATATTCCTCATCCCAATTGGTTTGTAAATACTCTAGGGTCGCTTCGAGTAGAAAAGCATAATCGTCAAGGTAGGCATTGAGGTGTGCTTTACCGTCTTTATAGGTCGCAAACAAGCCGTTTTCATTACGCATGTTGTTTTTAATAAAATCCAAGGCTTTTTTGGCTGATTCAAAATAATCGCTTTTATTAAAAACACGACCAGCGATTAACATGCCCTTAACCATCAATGCATTCCAGCTAGTAAGAATTTTGTCATCTCGACCAGGACGTATACGCGTGCTTCTTTCAGTAAATAGCTTCGTGCGCGCTTGCTGCCATAATGAAACACATTCTGTTTTGTCTATTGATAAGAAATCCGCTGTGTCTTCAAAACTTTCAAATTCATGTAAATGATATTTTTCTTCGAAATTTGGGCCGCGTGAGATACCAAAACGATAATTAACAACTGCGAATTCCTGTTTGGTCAATAAAGAACGTAATTCTTCTTCAGTCCATACATAAAACTTACCTTCTACACCTTCAGAGTCGGCATCTAGAGAAGAATAGTACCCACCTTCGGGAGATTGCATCTCACGCATGACCCATTCGGCGGTTTCGGTTGCTGCATTTTTAAAACGTTCTGCGTTGATTGCTTGATAGGCTTGGCTATATAAGGTCAACAGTGGACCATTGTCATAAAGCATTTTCTCAAAGTGTGGAATCATCCAGTATTCATCAACTGAGTAACGGCAAAAGCCACCGCCAACATGATCAAATAAGCCACCACTTGCCATTTTTTCTAAGCTGAAAATCGCTGGATGCAATACACGCTTGTCTTCATTATTAACTTGTTTGGTGGTATGCCAGTAACGTAGCAATAACTCGATATTAGTGGGATGAGGGAATTTCGGTGCTTCACCAAAACCCCCATGACGCATATCAAAAGTATTTAATAGCTGATCTTTTGCAATTCCTAAAATATTATTGCTAAGTGATAAAGGTGTCGCAGTAGATTGGTAAACATTTTTCAGTACATCTTGCAGTGATGCATTTTGAGTTTTAATTTCATTAATCTTATCTTCATGTGCTTTTGAAATATGCTGCAATAAATCTTTGAAAGACGGTAACCCATGACGAGCTTTATCGGGGAAATAAGTGCCACCGAAAAATGGGATTTGATCTTGCGGCGTTAAAAACATTGTAAGAGGCCAACCACCAGTACGCTGAGTCAGCAGATGCTGAGCTGTTTGATAAATCTTATCGATATCAGGACGCTCTTCCCGATCAACCTTTATATTAATAAACAATTCATTCATTACCGCGGCTGTGGCGTCGTCTTCGAACGATTCATGTGCCATTACGTGGCACCAGTGACATGCCGAGTAACCGATAGATAATAAGATCGGCTTATTCTCATCCTTCGCTTTTTGTAAGGCTTCTTCTCCCCATGGATACCATTCCACAGGGTTTTCCGCATGCTGCAGTAAATAAGGGCTAGTTTCGTTGATTAGGTGATTTTTTGACATATTATTTGCTCGTATTTAACCCCAATATAACGAGTAAAATCGATGAAGTATTTAGTGCCAATGGCATATAAAAATAATCCATGAAATCCGTAAAGAATCATTTTTAGCATGATATTATTTAAGCATGTTCGTCCATCCTCAGTTTGATCCCTATATATTTCAAATCGGACCGATAGGCCCATCCTGGTATGGATTAATGTACTTGCTAGGTTTTGCGGCATTCTGGTTTTTAGGCACTCGACGAGCAAAAAAAGAAAATAGTTTTATTAAGCCGGAGCAAGTCGGTGATTATTTGTTTTACGCTGTACTTGGCGTCATTATCGGTGGAAGGATAGGCTCGGTATTATTCTATAATTTTGATCGTTTTCTAGCAGACCCGCTTTACTTAGTTCGTATATGGGAAGGTGGCATGAGTTTTCATGGTGGTCTAGTCGGCGTGTTAGTCGTTACCTGGTTATATCAACGAAAATATAATTGGGGGTTTTTTCGTTTAGCTGACTTTATTGCACCTATCGTTCCGCCAGGATTATTTTTTGGACGCATTGGTAATTTTATCAACGGAGAACTATGGGGCCGAGAAACGAATGTGTTCTGGGGAATGGTATTCCCGCAAGCGGGCGATGCATTAGTACGTCATCCATCTCAGTTATATCAAGCGTTATTTGAAGGATTTCTACTATTTTTAATTCTCTGGATTTATTCTGCAAAACCCAGAGCAATAGGTTCTGTGTCTGGTTTGTTTTTAATATTTTATGGACTATTTAGAATCCTAGTCGAATTTGCACGAGAACCCGATCCACACATAGGCTTTATTGCTTTTGATTGGTTGACTATGGGGCAGTTGCTAACTCTGCCTATGATCGCAGCAGGGATTCTATTAATGTGGTTAGCAAAAATAGGAAAGTTTGAAAAAGAGCTGAAAACATGAAGCAGTATTTAGATTTACTTCAATTTATATTAGATAACGGCACTCTCAAAGAAGATCGAACGGGGACGGGTACCTATTCTATATTTGGTTATCAAATGCGTTTTGATTTAAGCGAAGGCTTCCCATTGATGACCACAAAAAAATTACATACTAAGTCGATTATTCATGAGCTGCTATGGTTCATTCGTGGCGATACAAATATAAAGTCATTGAATGAGGTGGGTGTGAGCATATGGGACGAGTGGGCTAATGAAGATGGAGATTTAGGTCCCATCTATGGAGCACAGTGGCGCAACTGGGGAACAAGTGATGGAAGAATTGTTGATCAGCTCAGTGACTTGATTGATCAAATCAAAACAAAGCCTGAATCGCGTCGTCATATTATTAGTGCTTGGAATGTTGGCGAAATTGATAAGATGGCGCTACCACCTTGCCATGCAATGTTTCAGTTTTATGTGGCGGACGGTAAATTATCATGTCAGTTGTATCAGCGTAGTGCTGATGTATTTTTAGGTGTGCCTTTTAATATTGCTTCTTACGCATTATTAGTTTTGATGGTTGCACATGTGACCGGTCTTGAACCGGGTGATTTT
Organism: Pseudomonadota bacterium; assembly: GCA_039182865.1. Classification (GTDB taxonomy): domain Bacteria; phylum Pseudomonadota; class Gammaproteobacteria; order UBA4575; family UBA4575; genus UBA1858. The sequence continues at coordinate 19,512 of JBCDBX010000021.1, read as the reverse complement.
GTACATACATTTGGAGATGTGCATTTATATACTAATCATATCGACCAAGCCAAATTACAGTTGCAGAGAGAAGCTCATTCATTACCGACAATGGAAATCACCAAGCCTGCAGATACAATTTTTGATTTTACATTTGAACACTTCGAATTAAAGAATTACCAAGCTCATCCACATATTTCAGCGCCAGTAGCCGTCTAATGAAAATTGCAATTATTGTGGCTGTTTCTAACAATGGCATAATTGGTGTTGATAATACAATTCCTTGGCATTGTCCTGCTGATCTTCAGTATTTCAAGCGTACTACAATGGGCGCACCTATTTTAATGGGCCGAAAAACCTGGCAATCACTTAAGATTCAACCTCTACCTGGACGCGAGAATATAGTGGTATCACGCGATCCAGATTTTTCTGATGATCGATGCCGAGTCGCGAATACGATAGAGGATGGTCTAGCATTAGTATCAGATCTCGATAAAGTATTTATTATGGGTGGTGCTAATATTTACCAACAGGTTCTCAATAAAGCTGACGAACTTTATCTAACGAGTGTGGATGTTGATGTTGAAGGAGACTCTCACTTTCCTGAGGTGTCTGAAGATACTTGGGAGTTAATCAGTGCAGAAAAGTATCAAGCGGACAGTCGAAGTCCTTACGATCTAATCTTTAAAGTGTTTAAACGCAAGTAAGTTTCTTTTTTGCAGTGCAATCTATGCTATGAATTGTAACTGGATGGGTGTCTATCCTTGCAGCGGTCAGTTGATTTCCCCACAGGCAACCTGTATCTAAAGCCAGTAAATTATCGGTATGTTTCAAACCGAGCGCGGACCAATGACCAAATAAAATACGTAAGCTTTGCGATTTTCGAGGTATATCAAACCAAGCATACAAGTGTGATGCTTGCTCTCCAAGTGGTCCTTTATACTCAAAATCCATAGCACCATGTCGATCACATATTCGAAGACGTGTGAAAGCATTCAAAATAATGCGCCAACGATTCATATCATCCAGATCATGACTCCATTGATTGGGAACATCACCATAAGCATGTCGTAGGAATTCGATGTAATGATCATCTTGTAATTGTTGTTCAACTTCATTCGCGCAATTTTTTGCTAAAGCTAAATCCCATTGTGGTAGCAAACCGGCATGAACCATCGTCCAATTCAGTTTTTCATCATGATGCAGCAGAGGTTGTTTCCGTAGCCAATGAATAATGTCATCGACATCGGATGACTTTAGGATTTGAACCAGCGAACTATTTGGTTTGCATATTTGTAGGCCAGCGTGACATGCGATTAGGTGTATGTCGTGATTGCCTAGTACACATTTAGCAGAATCGCCTAATGATTTTACAAACTGAACTGTTTCTAATGATTGCGGGCCGCGATTAACGAGATCTCCCACAAACCAAATTTGATCAATTTTTGGATTAAACTCAATTGAATGACAAAGCCTCTCTAATTCACTAAAACAACCTTGTATATCGCCAACTGCATAAGTTGCCATAGTGCTTTAACGATGAAATCAGATACTAATGCAAAACGCGAGGGGCAGAGAGTGTAAATATTTTAATTTGCGCATCGAACTCAGTCCCATCATCTGCTTTCATTTGATAGCTTCCTTCCATAGTGCCGACAGGAGTTTCTAGCATGGTGCCACTAGTGTATTGAAAACCCTCGCCAGGCTTTAAGTAAGGTTGCTCGCCAACTACACCATCACCGCGTACTTCTTGTGTTTTACCATTAGAGTCGGTAATAACCCAATGACGTGTAAGTAATTTTGCAGGGACTTCACCTTCATTTTGTATGGTGACTGTATAGGCGAAGACGTAGCGATCATCTGATATGTCGGACTGAGACTCCAGATAAGCGGTGTCTACGCTTACTTTAATGTTATATGTTGATTCTTCCATTTAATTATTATGCCTGATTCCTTGCTATATTTCTTTGACCTTTATAGCAGGATTAGTTCGTCCAAAATAATGCTTTACTGAGTACAGTTGGAGATCGGATGCATTATTGTTGAGCGAGTTTGACTAATTCTTCTATTTGAATATTTTGTGGACGAATGCTTGGATCAATACCTAATTTCTCTATTTGAGAGTGAGAAAATTGTGTTTTTAAATTATTGGCGAGTGTTTTACGTGGTTGGGAGAAAGCGCTGCGAACGACTTCTGAGAATCTTAATTCCATCTCTTTAGATATAATTTGCTGCTCATTGGCTTTAATACGAATAAAAGCAGAAGTAACTTTGGGAGGTGGATCAAATTTATCCGGGTCAATCTCAAACAGGTTAGTTGTATTGCACTTGGCCTGTACCATTACTGATAGTCGTCCAAAATTTTTCTCTCCACTTCGAGCGCAAATTCTTTCCACCACTTCTTTTTGTAACATGAAATGCATATCCAGAATTGAATCTAAATAACCTAATAAATGGAATATTAAAGGTGTAGATATGTTGTAGGGGAGGTTGCCGACTATGCGACGAGGTGATTCTGAACATGAAAAGTCATACTTTAGTGCATCAGATTTATGGATGGTTAGCGGATTGCCTTGAGACTTGAAGTGTTCTAGTTTTGAAATTAAATCACGGTCAATTTCGATAACTTCAAGGCTGTCTAATTTTTCAAGTAATGGTTTGGTTAATGCACCTAAACCAGGGCCAATTTCAATTATATGATCAGTAGGCTTTGGATTAATCGCCTTAATTAAATCTTCTATTGTATTAGGGTCGACTAAAAAATTTTGCCCAAATCGTTTTCGTGGGCGATGCATATTAATAAAGTCTTTGGTTACTATTTTAAATTTTTGGCTGGAATTGCATAAGTCCCAATTAGTGAGTACTCCTCACTTTCAGGTATTTTTGTTAAGGCGAGTGTTATGGCAAGTTGAGGGTGGTAGAGCAATAACATTTCATGGGGTTCTAGAGATTCTGATGTAGTTGAATCTGTAATAAGTGCAAGGTCCACATCAAGCCCGCGAGATAACTGAACAGATATATCGCGAAGTGCGCTTAAGGTATTAGCATTTTCGCCTAAGCTAATTCTTCCTAGGTATAAAATACCTATCGCCTCTGTATTTTTTAAATTTTCAATCGAACGCAGGCTTTCCTTGAGAGGACGAATGGTAAAAATCGCTGTGTCCTGTCCAATGAAACTGAATTCCTCACTCGAAGATAGCTCAATAGAACGAGGTTTGAGTTCATCATCTGCGAGTGCTACTGAAAAAATAAAACAGCATAAAATTGCTGATAAGATGTTTTTAGTGATATGCATTTTTAAAATCATGTTGTTTATTAAAATACTTTTTCTGCGCCATAATATATAGACTCTATATTTAAAACGACTGTACCAACTCCCGCAAATTTAGGATCCAGCCAATCTTTCATTTCTTGGTAAACAGTCCCCTCAGTATAATATTCTAGGCTGCCTTTAATTTGGTAGGCTTCTCTTTCAGGAGCGATCATCAGCAATGAGCCGCGGCTTCCAGCTAAAATATTGTCTAATGTTTTACTGAAAGAGTTATTCGCAATTTGAATTTTTTTATGATCTATAAGATTAACGCATAGCACCCATACGGCATTTGTTTCACCCTGGTTATCAACAGTAGAAAAAATCATGCGAGGCTCTCGTTCATCCCACGCCTTCAGAAAGTTTTCAGGTAAATTGCTCATACACTATCCTATTGTTGAGTAGTCTTGCTTAGCGAAAAAGCACCACGTAGTTCGCCAGCAGTATAGCCAGTCGCTTGATCTAGAGGATATTTTTCTTTTAGCTCTTGTTTGACCACCTGAGGTAAAGATTCCATTGGGCCATGACAAGCTAAACATGCACCACCTAATGGTATCGCTTGCATCATTCGATAACTTATTATGCCATTTTGTTCATTTACTTCGCTGTATGTGAGTTCACTGATTGGAATGCCTTCATTAATTTGATCCTGAAAGTTGGTCAGTACCTCAACTTCCCATTCATCAGGTGCATTATTTGGGTTTCGGATTTTTAAGCTAGTGCGTTTTATTAGGACATCTGATTGAGTATTTATTTCATTTGTAATGATAGGAGCTTCAATATTGCATACCTTAATCGCCTCACCAAGGCCGCCATCTTGCATGGCTGTCATCAGTCGAGATTTTAATGTTGTGGCTAGTTCATTAATCTGAACTTTGCTTTCTTGCTTGAAAGTTTCCATGTTGCTAGGTGTGTCATCGCTTGCCAGTACGATTGTACTAATAAGTATAAATGTACTGACCCAAATTATTTTCATGTTGTTTATCTCAATCGCTTGACTTGTTCTCTAGCTAATTTTATAGCTGAAATCAAACTGCTATTATCAGACTGACCGGTTCCGGCTAAATCTAAAGCTGTGCCATGATCCACTGATGTGCGAATAATGGGAAGCCCTAGAGTTGTATTTACGGCATTACCAAATCCAATATGCTTAAGGGTTGGTAAGCCTTGATCGTGATACATGGCAAGTACTGCATCAACAGATTGTAGCTGTTTTGGCGTGAAGATTGTATCGGCAGGGTAAGGCCCGCTAGCCTGGATTTGTTGTTCTTTTAAATGTTTTATTGCGGGTTCGATGATTTCGATTTCTTCTTTGCCTAAGTGCCCTTGTTCGCCAGCGTGGGGGTTTAATCCACATATACCTATGTGTGGTTGGCTAATACCAAATTTTGATTTTAGGTCATGATCAAGAATAGTTGTAATATTAATAATTAAGTCTTGGCTTAGGGCTCTAGGAACTTTAGATAATGGTAAGTGTGTAGTTGCTAAGGCAACACGTACATTATCTGCCACAAGCAGCATTACGACATCAGAATTTGTTTTCTCAGCCAAGTATTCTGTATGTCCAGTAAAAGGAATTCCTGCATCATTAATGATTCCCTTATGAAGTGGCGCGGTCACAATCCCGCTATAGGCGCCTTTTAGTGTGCCACTGATTGCCTCGTCCAAGCATGCAAGCACATAATTCGAATTATCCTGGTTTAGCCTGCCTGCATCGACAGGTGCTGAGGTAGCGATATGCTTTACATAAAGCTGATTAGCTTCTTTGGCAGGGGAGTCACAAATTTTGACGTTTAGGTTTAATGTATTTGCTCTTTGTTCAAGTGCACCTTGATCAGCAATAACGATGCAATCATTAATTTGCTCGCAAGACTGTAAAATAATATCAAGTCCAATTCCTGCAGGCTCCCCCGCAGTAATCGCAAGTGGTAGAGATTGCATTAGTATCTATGGTTAACTAGCTTCATCAATTTTGATTTCGACAAAGCTTTCGTCACGTAGCTGTCGCAACCATAATTCCGTTTCTTCTGATATTTTTCTCTCAAGAAGATAGTTTCGAGCTTCATTACGCATAGCTGCCAATGAGTTATCATGTTCTCTGCGATCTACAACTTCGAGAATATGCCAGCCGAAATTAGTTTTGAATGGTTCGCTAATTGTGTTTAATTCAATTGATTCTGTAACGTCTCTGAATGTGGGATCATAAACACTTGGATCTGCCCATCCGAGTTCACCACCATTTATGCTACTGCCTGGATCTTCTGAGTGAGCTTGTGCAAGCTCTGCGAAGTCATCGCCATTTATAATACGTTCACGTAAATTGTTTAGGTCATTTTTAATTTCATCATCTGTGCGTACTTCGTTTGTTCGAATAAGGATGTGTCTAACCAATACTTGATTTACCATATCCGTCTCTTGTCCACGTTTGTCTAAAATTCTAAAAATGTGGAAACCACTTCCACTGCGAATCACATCGGAGATTTCCCCAGGCTGCATATTTACGAGTTGTCGCTGAAAAATACCAGGCAATTGATTGATGTTTCTCCATCCTAAGTCGCCACCTTCGAGTGCATCATTCGCTTGTGAAAAGCTAATCGCTAATTGAGTAAAGCTATCTCCATCAAGTGCTTGTTGTCGGATACCATCAATTTCAACTTGTGCCTTATCAATATCTTCTGGTGAAGGGTCTTGAGGTAGCTGTATTAGAATATGTGCAAGACGGTATTCTGTGTTTTGGTTAATAGCGCCTTGCTGACTTTCAAGTAGCGTATCGATCTCTTTATCAGAAACTTCCACATTTGAATCAATGGCTCTTCTTCTTACCTGGCCAATAGTCATTTCTGTGCGTACTTGCTCACGAAAAGCAATATAATCTATGCCTTGTTCAGTTAATGCTTCACGAAACTGATCTAAGTTTAAATTATTGCGCTGCGCTAAATTACGCATCGCTTGATCAAGAGATAAGTCATCAATAGTGATTCCACGTCGCACTCCCCACTCCACTTGGAGGCGCTCGACAATAATTCTTTGTAATACCTGTTCAGCTAGGACATCATCACTGGGCAATTCAGATTGTGGACCGGCCTGTGTTTTTATTACACTAATTCTTTCTAATAATTCACTTTGTGTTACCACGTCATTTTCTACTACTGCAACGATGCGATCGATTAACAGACTTGCGTGTGCTATGGAAAGGTAGCTGATTGCGATAGTTATAATTAAGTAAATAATAGATTTAGTAGACAAATGTGTTGCGATCTTCATAACCTCGAATACCTTGCTGTAATTCATCATTAATATTTGAGCCAACAGACGTGAATCCCTTTAGAGTCAGCTGAAATTGGATACTATTATTATAGTCTCCTTCATTGTCACTATTGACACCTCCAGAGTCTGTTTCGTTCACAAAGCGACGTGCAACCACGCGAAATTTCCAACAACAGGTGTCATATTCTAATCCACCAAGCAAATCGAGATCGCGCTTATCACGAAAATCATATATCCATCTACCGACGGTACGCCATTTTTCAGTAATAGGATAAACAAAAGATAAATCTGTTTGTGAAAAGTCAGTTCGTCTAAAGCGATAGCCCGTATTGATAATAAAATTGTTTGAGGTGCGATATTGAAAGCTTGTATTTACACGATCATATTCTGTATCTTCAGTATCATATATTGCGCTTGCAATTGCTCTCCAACGATCATTTAAACTAATTTGTAGCTCGCCTGCGATTTCTGAATCACTACTATCTTGGTCTGGGTCATCGGGATCTAATGTAACGTCACGGTCAGAAAAATAATATATTTGTCCGATGCTTGCACGGGCTAATTCTTCACCCGTGTTCTGATTTAAATAACGTGTTGTTAATGCAAGTGTTAGCTGATTTGCATCACCTATTCGGTCTGGTCCGGTAAATCTGTTATCACGAAAAAGCTGACCATAACTAAATTCAAACTCACTGGTATCAAAACGCGGAATATCATCCTGATCACGAAATGGGGTATACAAATAATAGGCTCGTGGTTCTAGCGTTTGCCTATATCCAGTGCTAACAAGATCTCTTTCAAAAATTAACCCACTATCTACTGAAAAACTTGGTAATGTGCGACTTACTGAATTAGGAAAATCGGTATTGATTGGGTCTTCATCAGAGTTGGATAAGTCATAATTCGTGTATCTCCAGCGCATTGATGGGGTAAGAAAATATCCGGGTGCTGCAAATGGTCGAGCAAATTCTGTAAACAGATTTAAACGGCTCCCCTCAACTCTTTCGTCTTGCTCAAACGAAACCCACTCACTTTCAGAATTAAATTCAAAGCCCATGGGAAGATTATTAAATGCGTTAGAAATCAGTATTTGAGGCAGTCTTTTATAGGGAAAATTTTCTGGGGCTACAGTTTGGTCAACAATCTGAAATTGTTGAGCGCGCAATAAACCATTCCAGAGTCCTCCAAAATGGTCAGCTTCATAGAGTATGTCGCCGCGCCGTTCTAATCTTTGTGTGCTTGTGATGCCAATTGAATCTCCTAAGTCCTCAAAGTATTGATCATCTGAGGCTTTATTATATAAACCATCAAATCTTAGGGCCTGAGTAAAGGTATGTTGGTGCGTTAGCGAGACTAAGTAACGGTCATCATCGGCATCTCGATCATCTAAAAATGACCCGCTAGCAGCGCTAAAACTATTTTGCGTGAGAAGTCGAGTTGCTAGATTCGCTTGCACTCCACGTTTGGATAAATACCTTGGAGTTATCAGTGCATCATAATTAGGAGCAAGATTCCAATAAAATGGGGTTTGCAATTCAATCCCTGAAGAGGAGCTGGTGCCAAAAACTGGAGCTAGAAAACCTGTTTTTCTTTCGTCATTAAGAGGGAAGCTTAACCAGGGGGTATAAAATATTGGGACACCTTTGAATCTTGCTACAACATTTCTACCGTATCCAACACCTTCATCTCTATCCAGTGTTACTCGGTTTGCTTTTACTTCCCAGTCGCGATCAGAAAAATCGCAAGTTGAATAGGTGGCTTCTTCAAGTCTCACAACATTCTCAGAGACTTTTTCAGCTTTTTTAGCAGTACCGCTACCATGAGATGGGTAGTACCAGTAACGTACTTTATCTGCAACCGCAGTCTCTGTATCAGTATTGTACTCAACTTTTTCAGCTGTCATATCATAATCTGAGTCACGTAATAAAACGTTTCCAGTGGCTACTGCTTTGCGTCCTTTCTCAAAGTACTGTACGCGATCAGCATGCATATCCTGATCGATATTAAATAAATGCGCGCGTTCAGTAGTATCACTCACTTGATCAACAGTTCGAGGATTATCTCCACCCGCAGCCGGGCTAACTCGCTCACCGCATTGGCGCCATCTTGAATCTTCTGCAATAAGAATAGGACTTGCCACTAACAGGATTGAGAAGATTAAGCTGCGTAAAAGCATTCGGGATATGGTGTAGATTCGTTTAGTTATTAGTATTGTTATGTAGTTTGACCAAACTATTTACTAATGGATTAGGTCAAAGCTATCGCGCACATAATTGGTGAGAAAATAATCACACTGAGCACATATAAATAAGTATGAAGATTATAAAGCATAAGTTACTGAAAGGCGCTGTTTTACCTACTATATTAGTTTACGTTGGGATTGTCTTTATAACTCTATTAATCATATGGTTATTATTGTGGACTAAACCTCAGCCACAGGCAAAACTGGAAACGCTAATTCCGCTAAAAGTAGCGCTTGCTGAGGTGGTTGAGCGAGAAGTACAACCAGACGAGCAGGTAACCGGTAGATTGCAACCTATAAAAGATGCGCAAATCCACTTTGAAGTGGCCGGTAAGGTTATATCGCGGCAAGTTGAACCGGGCATGAGTGTGGCTCGAGGTGAGGTGCTTCTCAGTTTAGAAGAGGATGATTATCGAAACGAGCTTGAGCAAGTAGAGGCAGACTTAATCATTGAACAGCAGGGAGTTGTAAGAGACAAAGAGCTATTGACTCTCGCAAAAAAGAATTTACAACTTCAACAGCAAGAAGTTAAACGTTTGGAAAGCTTGATTGGCGATAACTTAATTGCTCAATCTAGACTTGATAGTACACGTCAACAGGTTTTTGATTTACAGGCAGAAGTGGCACGTCTTGAATATTCTGTAGCTACTAACGCAGCACGTGTCAAAATGAAAAAAGCACAAAAAGATCTTGCACAACGTAATTTAACACGTACGGTATTACGTGCTCCATTTAATGGAATTGTAAATGAAGTATTTATTGATGAAGGTGATTATATAACAGCAAATCAAGGCGCGTTGATTCTTGTCGATACTGAAGAGTTTGATGTGCAAGTTGATGTGCGTGGTGAATTGGTAGCAGCTTTAAGACTTAATCAAAAAGTTTTTGTTGAAGTAAATCGTAAAGTTATTGATGGCGTCATTATCGCATTGCAACATGATCCAGATATCAATACTAATACTCATCAAATCAGAGTGCGGATCCCAAATGAAAATATACGTGCCGGTGCATTGGCAAGTGTCACTATTCCATTAGCCATAGAAGAAAAAGCTAAACTGATTCCAGTCTCTTCAATAGTAAACCTGCATGGGAATACTTATGTTTATGTTTTTAATGGCAATAAGGTTATAAAGACAGTGGTCGTTGTTGGAAGACGAGTCGGGAATGAATATATTCTGTTATCAGGATTGGATGTTGGACAAAAAATAGTAGCACGAGATGTTCTTTCCTTGGTTGATGATCAACTTGTAGTTGCACCATGAGTTTACTAACGACTATTAATTATGGGTATTGTTGAATTTTCTATCCGCAATTCATTAGTCGTAAATTTATTTTTAGTTCTCATTATTGTTGTGGGTGTGCTTTCATGGAAAAGTATGCCTCAAGAAATTTTCCCCACCGTCGATTTAGATAGAGTACGCATTACGACAGTATATGAAGGCGCTCCACCTGAGGAGGTAGAAAAACAAGTTACATTGCTAATTGAGGAAGAGATTGAAAATCTTTCTGATATAGAAACCATTACCTCTGAAAGCTCTGAAGGCATCTCCAAAGTAGAAGTTAAACTAAAACCAGATGCAGATGTATCTGAATTTTTACGGGAAGTACGCTCAGCTGTCGATGGTATAGATGATCTGCCTCCGTTAGCAGAAATACCGGAAGTATCTCGACTTAAAACTCGTTTCCCGGTTATCAATATGAGTCTATATGGTGATGCGCCATTGCCGATTGTATACGAGCTAGCCGAGAATATTCGTAGAGATCTGCTTTCACTGCCTGGAGTTGCGAGCGTTGGAATCGCAGGCAAGCGCGAATGGGAGTTATGGATTATTGTTGATCCGCATCAAATGTCAGCTCGTGATGTTTCGCTAGCTGAGGTGCAAAATTCACTAGAGCAAAATCTCCAGGATTTACCTGGTGGGTCTTTGCAATCGAGACAGGGAGATATTTTACTGCGTGGCGTCGGTGTTGCTCCTGATGTGAATGCTGTGGAAAAGCTTGTATTGCGTAGCCAGGTTGACGGTGGCCAGCTCACCTTGTCGGAAGTGGCAGAAGTTGAATTGCGATTAGAAGAAGCTATTACTGTTGGGAGATTTAATGGTGCACCGTCCGTTAATTTAACCATTTCTAAGACCGCACGTGCATCAACGATTGATGTTTCTAAAGCTGTTAGAGAATATTCCAATGAACTGGAAAGTAGCCTCCCAGCTGGACTAAAAACCGAAATCTTTGCTGATTTATCTGTAAGTGTAAAACAACGTCTTGATACTGTGCGTTCATCAGGGATGGTTGGACTGATTTTGGTGCTGGCTTCGCTATATTTCTTTTTAAATTTTAGGGTGGCATTTGTAACTGCTTTAGGAATTCCTGTTTCATTTCTTGTTGGCGTAATCTTAATCCACTACTTGGGTTACACCATCAATATGATTTCTTTATTTGCGTTTTTGATCGCACTGGGCATGATTGTTGATGATGCGATAATTGTGACGGAAAATATATATCGTCATATGGAAAATGGCATGGATCGTGTTAAAGCTGCTCAAATAGGGGGTAAAGAAGTATTTTGGCCGGTAGTGGCATCGACATGTACAACCGTTGCAGCGTTTATGCCGATGTTTGGCGTATCGGGTACCTTAGGTAAATTTATTGAAGTTATTCCAGTTGTAGTTAGTGCGGCTCTTATAGGTTCGTTGATAGAGGCTTTTGTTATTTTGCCTTCTCATTCTGCTGATTTTTTGAAAGTGCAAAAACGTAAGGAAAGCATCTTCTGGAAACAGGCACTAGAAAAATATTTAGTCACACTTGAGTGGGCATTAAAGAATCGCTATATCGTTTCAACGCTCACTATTTCAGTACTGGCTATTATTTTAACTTATGCCGCAACGCGTATGCCCTACAATCAATTTGGTGATGTTGAAATCGGACAGTTTATTGTCAATATTGAAGCACCCAATACTTATAGTGTAGAAGACTCCACTCAACTAGCTCAACAAATAGAAGAAAAAATTACAACGGTTGTAAAAGAGAATGAGCTGGGCTCCATGTTGACTAATATTGGAATTATTTTCGTGGACTTTAATCGGCTCAAAAATGGTAGCAATCTCATTCAGTTTTCTATTGAGTTAGAGAAAGCCGCGCCTACATCTTTGATTGAAAGATATGTTTCACCTGTTGTGAATCTAAACTTTGAGGATCCAGGGATACGTGAACGCACAACTGAGCAAATAATTGATGATATTCGTATAGAACTTCAGTCGGTAATTGGTATTCAGCGCTTTTCTATTCTGCGTCCACAAGGTGGTCCAGCCGGCGCAGACATTGAAGTAGGTGTAGTAGGAGAGAATATTGATGAATTGATTGCTACTTCAAGCGAAATTAGTGGTTTCCTTAAAAGAGTTCCTGGCGTGAGAGATGTAAGCCAGGATTTAGAGTTAGGTAAACTTGAGTATCAATATAGTCTAAATGAACGTGGAAGAAGATTAGGATTAACCCAGTCAGAGTTGGCAAATGCGGTGCGTACAGGTTTCGTTGGCTTAGAAGTGACACATGTCAACTGGAATAATGAACGTTATCCTGTTCGTGTTATTTATCCTGATTATTTGAGGAAGAATAGTGCAACATTAAATAACTTGCCGATTACTTTGAATTCAGGTGAAACGGTATTTTTAGGAGAAGTTGCTGATCTAACTCTTGGTCGTGGTTTGGGCACAATCTTGCGTCGCGATGCACAGCGACTCGCGATCGTGACTGCTGAAGTTGACTTAGAAGTGACAACACCTTTAGAAGTAAATGAATTAATCGCGCTTGAATTTGCAGATATAAATCAACAGCACTCAGTTTCAGAGTTGCTATTTTTAGGTGAGAAAAAAGAAGCTAATGATTCATTTAAGGATATGTATAATGCACTGATCATAGCATTGACGATTATATTTTTTATAATAGCGGCATTGTTCAAGTCTGTTCTTGATCCTTTTGTGATTATGCTAGCAATTCCTTTTGCAATTGTCGGTGTCATAATTGGCCACATAATCTTTGGTTATAATTTGCAGTTTTTATCAATGATAGGGTTTCTAGCATTGACAGGTATTGTGGTTAACGACTCTTTAATTATTATAAATTTCACTAAGCAACGTCGCAATCAAGGGTTAAGTTGCCTTGATGCTGTCATTGATGCTGGAAGAGTTCGTATACGTCCAATACTTTTAACTACCGTTACTACTTTTTTAGGGATCTCACCGTTGATATTTTTTGCTAGTGGGCAAACTGCATTTTTATCGCCAATGGCAGTAAGTCTAGGTTTTGGTTTGGTATTTGCAACGGTTCTAATTTTACTTGTTGTGCCTTGTTTTTATATGGTGATGGACGACTTGCGTAATGTTTTGCGCAGGCGATTTTTATTCAATAAATTGCAATAAATGTACTTTATATAAAGTATTAAGCTGCTACTATGTGCAGCTCGTAAACCTAAGCGAATGACATGAACATTTCATCTAATGAATTCCGAAGTCTGGAGAACAAAGCGATAACCTTATTAGGTATGTCAGGTGTTGGTAAGACTACGCTTGCCAATAAACTTGATAGCACTCAGTGGTTTCATTATTCCGGCGATTATCGAATTGGCACCAAATATCTTGAGGAGCCTATTCTCGACAATATTAAAGCTAAGGCGATGAATGTCGATTTTTTAGCTGATTTATTGCGCTCGGACTCGATATATATATGCAGTAATATAACTGTCAATAATCTTGAACCTGTATCTACATTTTTAGGAAAAGTGGGTAACCCAGAATTGGGTGGTTTGGAGTTAGATGAATTTAAGAATCGTCAAAATCTTCATCGTCAAGCTGAAACTTTTGCGATGTTGGATGTACCTGACTTTATTTCCAAGGCGCAGAATATTTATGGTTATCCTAATTTCCTGAATGATGCAGGTGGAAGCCTATGTGAATTAACTGACCCTGAAGTTTTCGAAGTATTATCCGATAGCACGCTGATTTTATACATACGCGCTAATGAAAAGCATGAGAAATTGCTTTGTGAGCGTGCTATTAGTTATCCAAAACCACTTTACTTTCAGGAAGCTTTTCTTGATGAACACTTACAAGATTTCATGGAAAGCAATAATCTTGATTCAGTTGAAGATATTAATCCTGATCAATATAGCAGCTGGGTTTTTCCAAAACTATTAGAGCATCGAAAACCCCTGTATGAATCAATTGCTGAAAAATATGGTTATACAGTGGACCTAGAAGATATCCAAAATGTTCGTGATCAACAGGATTTCGTCGACTTAATTTGTAATGCAATAGACAAGTAAAAACTTGCTTTCTAAAATTGGCTTTAGTTCAACACAACAATCTCTCAAGTATCGATCGCGTTGCTGCGGAAGGCATTGAAGTTTGCTCGCCCGAAAAAGTCGACCCCGAATCATTTGTGTTGCACGTTGGCTTTTTAAATATGATGCCTGATGCGGCTATCGCTGCCACAGAGAGACAGTTCTTACGCTTGATTGGATCAAATGACAAAACATCAGTTTATTGTCATCCATTTACCATTCAAGGGGTAGAGAGATCGTCACAAGCTAAAGTGTATATACAACATTACTATTCTGATCTTGCAAAAATAAAAGAAGAGCATCTGGATGCAATTGTAATCACAGGCGCTAACGTCATGCAGCCAATATTAACCAAAGAAAAGTTTTGGGATGATCTTCAAGAGGTATTGATTTGGTCAAAGGAAAATATTAAATCGACCATGTGTTCGTGTTTGGCAACCCATGCAGCAGTTAAAGTTTTTTATGACATTGATAGAAAGCACATGGGTAATAAATGTTGGGGTGTGTTTGAGCATGAAGTGATAAATAAAGATCACTTGTTACTAGCTGATGTGCAATCTAGTATCAAAATGTGTCATTCACGTTTTAATGATATTTCATATGCAGATTTTTTAAATCATAAAGTTGATGCATTGATTACCAGTAGAGTAGCAGGCGTTCAATTAGCAGCTGAAAAAGACTTAAGTATGATCTATTTTCAAGGACATCCTGAATATGATGATATTAGTTTGTTGAAAGAGTATAAGCGAGAAATTTACCGTTATCTGTCAGGCGACAGAAATGATTATCCGCCATTACCTGAAAATTACCTAGACAAAAACGCGATAAAAGTAGCTGAGAAATTTAAGCAGCTACTATCAAATCAGAGTCGAGAAATTGAACTTTTGGATCAATTCCCTGAGTCACTATTACAAAAAAGTATAAGTAACCCTTGGAAGCAGAGTGCGCATACTATCTTTAGTAATTGGCTAGATAGTATAGTCGTTTAAATGAGCACGCCTAACATTCCTTAAACTTATTAATGTCGCAGAAGCAAAAAGCCAAATAGCGCCGGGGACTGGAACATTAGCCGCACTGGTTAGGTCAAATGAACCCGCACTCCCAGGTGTCCCAAAATCACCATTGCCGTATTGTAAGTCTTGTGTAAGCCGATAATCGACTTGGGTAGTTACACTTGCTTGATTGGTTATTTCAGCGCTTACACCGCTTTCTCCAAACGGGGCGCCGCTATAATCAAGGCTAGCGATTTCATTCGCGTCGAATAATAGAATGATCTGATCAGTGCTATTAGATAAAGTGAAATTTGAATATTGATAATCGATTAATAGACCACCATTACTCAAGATATCGTTGTTGCGACCAAGTAACAAATATTGGCCTGGATTTATGAACAAACCTGTTCCATTGTCAATGGTATGACTATTACTGCCATTGTCGCGAATCAATAATCCGTTGAGGTTATGTGTTGTTGCTGATGCATTAAATATTTCAAACCATTCTCCGTTAGTATCACTCACAGCGCTTGGATTTGACATCACCTCACTAATTAACAAATCACCAATTTTTAAACTGGCTGAATAAGCTTGTGTATGAGTTAAGAATACAACTAATAAAATAAGGATTTGATATTTGTTCATCTCTCTCTCCAGTAGGTAAGATATTTCGAACAAATCATTAAATGATTTCTGTTGCCGCACAAGGATGATTGTGCGTAGAGCGCACAATGTGATACATATGAATTTATGTTTAATTAAATTTAATGAATTGTGAAAGATGAAACATATAATAATCGGCTTGAAAAAATCTATGGTATTTATAGTCTTAATATTGGTAATGCTTGATTTAGCTCAAGCAAATAATTCTGCAAGGCTTGAACAAATAAAGTTATATATAAAATGTGAAGCGCTGATGAATACGATGGCCGAGGCGCTCAGTGACTCAGAAGAAGAATACAAACAGCATCCGCTAGCTCAAGAGGCTAATAATTCGCGAATCATAGTATTTGAATTTATACGAAGTGGTGAGTTTAATGAAGATGGCTTGGGTGATTTATATGTGGATTATAAATCCGATTTTGAAAGTTTGTTAATGAGAAATGAAAATGATTCTCAGCGAACTAAATTTCTAGATTCTCTCGATAAAGAAATAGAAAATTGCTACGCTTTAAATGAACTACAAGAAGATATTATTGTACGTAACAAAGAAAAATAGATGGGTATAATCAAATTCATATTTGTCATAAGTCTGATGAGCATATTCTTATGTGGGCAGACCGTCTTATCTGAAGGTTTTGATTACTTAAAGCAGGTTAAGAAATATGTGAAGTGTGAAGCTGTGTTAAATGTGACAGCAAATGTATTAAGTGCTTCTGAGGAAGAATTTTATCAACATGAAGCGCATCATGCTTCAATCGATTCACGCATCATTGCATTGGAATTTGCTAGAGTAGGTGGCCATAGCGTTGAAGAAGTTGATGAATTGTTTTACTTATATTTAACGGAATACAGGAATGTTTTGCAGGAAAAAGAAGCGAATGATGAACTTGAATCTTTTATAAACTCATTGAGGCCGTTAGCTGAAGACTGTGAAGAATTAAACGCGATGCAAGAAGACATCATTGCGCGTAGAAAAGAAGAGATTGATTACCCTAAATAATACAAGCAGCAGCTAAAATATTATTCGCTGCTGCTTGTATTTGAAGAGTTTAGAGTAAAGGTGCGATTACCAAGCTAACAATCGCCATCACGTTTATTAAGATATTCATAGATGGTCCAGATGTATCTTTAAATGGATCACCTACGGTATCACCCACTACTGCGGCTTTATGTACATCAGAGCCTTTGCCGCCAAAGTTCCCTTTCTCGACATACTTCTTAGCGTTATCCCAAGCACCACCGGCATTCGCCATCATTAATGCAAGAAGTACGCATCCTAGTAGTGATCCACCCAACATGCCCCCGAGTGTTTGTGGACCTAGGCCAAAACCGACGACTACTGGAGCAAGCACAGCCAGTACGCCAGGCAAGATCATTTTCTTCAACGCGGCGCTAGTTGCAATATCAACGCAACGGACTGTATCGGGTTTAGCATTACCTTCGAGTAAACCGGGAATCTCTTTGAATTGACGACGAATCTCTTTGATCATGTCAAACGCCGCATCACCCACCGCCGTCATAGTGATAGAGGCAACCAGGAAAGGAAAAATTCCGCCAATAAATAAACCAATTAAAACAGGTGGTTCACTTAGATCCAGGCTGACGTCTTCACCGTGTAAGCCAATCTCTCCAATAAATGCAGTGATAATAGCTAGAGCAGCAAGTGCCGCTGCGCCAATGGCAAATCCTTTACCAATAGCCGCTGTAGTATTTCCAACTTCATCAAGGCTGTCTGTAATCTCACGCGTTTCTTTGCCTAACTCTGCCATTTCTGCAATACCACCTGCGTTATCGGCAACAGGCCCATATGCATCAATTGCCATAGTAATACCAACGGTTGCTAGCATGCCAACGGCGGCTATACCCACACCATACAAATCAGCATATTGATTAGCGAAAAATATAATCGCAGCAATCGTTAATACTGGAACTAGTACAGATTGCATACCCGTAGCTATGCCCGCAATCATTACTGTCGCTGGACCGGTTTCACCTTCTTTCGCAATTTTACGAACCGGTGCGCCACCAGTGTAATATTCAGTGACAAGCCCAATGATGATGCCACCTATAGCACCACTAAGTACGGCGAACCAAATTCCGATATTTAAACCTTGCCATTTGATAACAATGAACGCTGCAATAATAAATAAAATCGCAGAAGAAAATGTACCTAAACGTAATGCAGAAGCAGGCGCCATGCTCGATTGCTTTTTAACCAAAAGAATCCCCAGTAAAGAGCAGATAATGCCGACAGATGCTAAAGCCAATGGTAAGAACATTAAGGACTCTTGTGCGCCTAAACGATCAAGCACAGCAACGCTCAGGGTGGATGCAATCGCGATAGTCGCAATAATAGAACCACAATAAGACTCAAAAATATCTGATCCCATGCCTGCTACATCACCGACGTTATCTCCAACGTTATCTGCAATAACGCCTGGATTGCGAGGATCATCTTCTGGGATTCCGGCTTCAACCTTACCAACAAGGTCTGCCCCAACATCAGCGCTCTTAGTATAAATTCCTCCCCCTACACGTGAGAATAATGCCACTGTTGAAGCACCCATACCAAAACCGTGAATCACATAGGATGACTGAGGGTCGCCACCAAAAATTAAATAAAGTACGCCTAAGCCTAATAAACCCATTGCTGCAACGGTTAAGCCCATGATAGAGCCACCAAAAAATGCAACATCTAAGGCGTCATTTAATCCTTTTTGATTCGCCGCGACAGTCGTTCTGACATTTGCATGTGTTGCGGTATACATTCCAATGTAACCCGCACCGGCCGAGCATAATGCGCCGACGACAAAAGCGAACGCAGTCGGTAGACCTAGATCTGAAATAAATATCGCGACAGTCACAATAGCAGCAAAAATAAACAGAATAGTGTATTCACGACGCATGAAGGTCATCGCACCAACATGTATTTCATCTGCTATTTCGCGAACTCTACCTTCTCCAGGCGAGTATTTAAGAACGATACGGTAAATGATTAATGCCGCAACGAGCCCTAAAATTCCGAGGGCAACGGGAATCAGTGCAGAAAGCATTGTTTTGCTAAGCTCCTATTATATTTTATGGGGGAATTTGACGTCCCTGATTTTATATTACTGAAATTATTGTGGTTATTTTTGGCACATTATAATTGATACTCACAGTACAGCTACAAATTGTTTAAAATGCAGCGCAGATAATTGTTATGGCACGCAGAACCACATTAAAGAATCTTCGGCTGGAATCCTTAATATTCAAGGAACGGGCAATTATTGCTGCATTATTAGTCGCTGGTGCGTTCTTATTATTGATGGTGCGTTTGTATAACCTACAAATCACCAATTATTCTCATTATCAGACGCTGTCGGATGATAACCGTGTTCGTGTGTTAGCGGTAGCCCCCACACGAGGATTAATCGTTGACCGAAATGGAGAAATTCTCGCGGATAATCAGCCAAACTATCAACTAGCTGTTACACCTTCAGAAGTTAAAGATATCCCTACTTTAATTGAATCACTGAGTGAAATTGTCACTATTGAAGAGCATGAGCTTGATCGTTTCCATAAGGCCATCAAGCGCAAACAAAGTTTTCAGCAAACGCCTTTAGTATTTAACTTGAGTGATGCTGAAGTTGCACTCTTCACTGTGAACCAGCATCGTTTCTCAGGTGTGGAAATTACGGCAAACTCAACTCGCTTTTATCCGCAAAAAGATTATTTTGCGCAT
>JBCDBX010000020.1:0-23573 GCA_039182865.1 Pseudomonadota bacterium | reverse complement strand
TAAGGCTAATATTGACCTTACATAAAGAGGCTTAAACGCTTTTGAAAACCAACGTGCCGTTAGTACCACCAAATCCAAATGAATTTGATACCGCTATATTGATATCGAGATCACGTGCCGTGTTTGGAACATAGTCCAAATCACAATCAGGATCGGGTGTCTGATAATTAATAGTAGGTGGCGCAACGTTATTAAATAAGGCAAGTATAGTAAATACTGCTTCGACACCGCCCGCTGCTCCTAAAAGATGACCCGTCATGGATTTAGATGAACTTACTGCAACTTTATAGGCATAGTCACCTAATGCCGCTTTAACCGCCTGAGTCTCAGCGATATCGCCAGCAGGAGTTGAAGTACCATGAGCATTAATATAATTAACTTCTTCAGGATTAAGGCCACCATCTTTTAATGCATTTAGCATGCAGCGTGCAGCACCTTCTCCACCTGCTGCCGGTTGGGTCATATGATGTGCATCACTACTCATACCATAGCCTGCTAATTCGCAATAGATTTTAGCATCGCGTGCTTTTGCAGTCTCATATTCCTCTAAAACCAGCACACCTGCTCCATCGCCTAAGACAAAACCATCACGATCTTTATCCCATGGGCGACTTGCACCTTCAGGATTATCATTATGCGATGCACATAGCGCGCGCGCTGCCGCAAATCCACCAATTCCTAAAGGACTTGTTGCCATTTCAGCGCCGCCAGCAATCATACAATCAACATCACCATAGGCAATCATTCGAGCCGCATCACCAATACTGTGTGTACCTGAAGCACATGCAGAAACTATCGACATATTAGGACCTTTAAGACCATATTTGATAGACAAATCTCCCGATACCATATTCACGATATTAGAAGGTACAAAGAAAGGAGAGATTTTACGCGGACCACTCTTCAAGTAACCTGCTGCACTGGTTTCAATTCCTGGTAATCCACCAATACCTGAACCAATCAATACGCCGATACGTTCAGCATTATTATCTGTTACTTCTAAACCAGAGTCTTCGATGGCTTGTATACCAGCACCCATACCATAATGGATGAAAGTGTCCATTTTCTTTTGTTCTTTCTTCGGGATGTAGTCATCAGCATTGAAACCTTTAACTGCACCAGAAATTTGTACCGTGAAGTCAGTTGCATCGAAAACGTCTATTTTCGAAATTCCACTTTTGCCTGCACAAATATCAGCCCACGCCGTATCAATCGTTGACCCTACTGGAGAGACGATACCGAGACCGGTTACAACAACTCTTCTAGAAGACACAGATTATTATAAGTTTGAAAGCAAACCGAGTGGTTTACTTATTAGCATTCACGTAGTCGATAGCTTGCTTCACAGTAGTGATCTTTTCAGCCTCTTCATCAGGAATTTCACACTCAAATTCCTCTTCTAATGCCATAACTAACTCAACAGTATCCAATGAATCAGCACCTAAATCATCAACAAAAGAAGCTTCATCCTTCACTTCATCTTCACTAACACCTAATTGTTCAACAACGATTTGTTTCACTCGTTCTTCAATACTACTCATATTAAGTTATCCTCAAAATATAAATTTGCATGGCTACAGAAGGGCCGCCATTGTAGAGAAAAGTTAATTGGCAATCTACTACTAAATACAAGTCGAATTTACTTTAAGTTTGCTGTAAATTTTAGGCAATATTCTCTTATTAAACATATAGATATTGCATATATATAAACTCTTATATCACTTCAATTTTAATCTAAAAAATCGATTAATTTGGACTACTCCATGTGCATACCGCCATTCACGTGGAGCGTGTGCCCCGTTATATATGAAGCATCTTCGGATGCTAGAAATCGCACCGCCTTTGCGATATCTCCAGCTACTCCCAATTTCCCCATCGGAACTTTTCTTAAGATGTCAGCTTTTTGCTCCTCCGTAAGCTCATCAGTCATGTCCGTCTTGATGAACCCTGGCGCCACACAATTGACTGTAATTCCTCGATTGGCTATCTCACGCGCTAACGATTTACTGAACCCCACCATGCCGGCTTTTGTCGTTACATAGTTTGCTTGACCAGCATTACCTGTTGCTCCTAGAACGGATGATATATTAATGATGCGGCCGTATTTAGTCTTCATCATGCCGCGTAAGCAAGCTTTACTTAACAAAAATACAGAACGTAGATTGGTTGTATAAACGTCTTCCCACTGCTCTAGCTTCATTCGCATCAGCAAACTATCACGTGTAATCCCAGCATTGTTAACTAAAATTTCGATGGTGCCGAATTCACCAACGATTGTTTTAAGACATTCATTAATCGATTCTTCGCTGGCAACATCAAGCATCAACCCTTTCCCTTTAATACCAGCATCATGAAGGTAAGTTGATATATCATTAGCACCCACTTCGGAAGTCGCTGTACCAATAACGATAGCCCCTTCTTTTCCAAGCTCATTTGCAATACCTTTTCCTATACCACGACTTGCTCCTGTGACAAGTGCGACTCTATTCTCCAGCATATTTATTCCTCAATTGCATTTACCGCGGTTTCTAGTGATTTATTATCAAATACACAAAGTGATGTTAACGATTTATCTATTCTTTTATTTAAACCTGTTAGAACCCTTCCAGGCCCTAGTTCTATCAAATACTGCGCACCCTGTTGCTTAATTAACTCAATCGTTTTGACCCACTGAACGGGTGAATACAACTGCATCTGTAATCCTTCTTTCAGCGCACTCACATCATCCGGTGAATGCAATAATGCATTTTGTAAAACTTCTGTTTGCGGAAAGCTGAAAGCAACGTCATCTAATGCTTGTGCAAATTTTTCTGCAGCATGTTTCATCAAACTTGAATGTGCTGGTACTGAGACAGGCAGTTTAAGGGCTCGTTTTGCTCCTTCTGCTTTAGCCTTATCAATCAACTCTTCTACTGCAGATGTATGACCAGCTACTACTACTTGTCCTGGCGAATTGAAATTAACCGCTTCAACACTTAAATCATTGGAACTGACAGACCGACATAATTGATTAATCACATCATCATCTAGACCTAACACTGCAGCCATAGCACCTGACCCCTCAGGCACCGCATTCTGCATAAGCTCACCCCGAATACGCGCGAGTTTAACAGCGTCTTTAAATGATAAAGCTTCAGCACATGTAAAGGCTGAAACTTCTCCAAAGCTATGCCCCGCCATCACCTTAACAGACATGGAAACCGATGATGTCCAGATGCTCCAGATTGAGTAACTTGCAGCCAACATGGCGGGTTGAGTATTAGACGTTTGATTCAATTCTTCAGCCGGTCCTTCATGAACCATCTTCCACAAATCAATTTTTATCGCATCAGATGCCTCTTCGTAACATTCTTTTACTATAGGGAAACTTCCAGCTAAATCACTCACCATACCCACAGACTGAGAACCCTGTCCGGGGAAAACAAATGCTAATTCCATACTTAAATACTCTTATATCGGGTTTTTAGTTTACAAAAGATCACTTTAAACAAAAAAAGTCTTGTTTTACACAACGAGATGTCGATAATGACGGCCCAAATAATACATCTTTGGCAACAACTTTAGGAGTTACATGGCAAAAGAAGATCACATTGAAATGGAAGGGACTGTAGTTGAGACTTTACCGAATACGATGTTTCGCGTCGAGCTTGAAAACGGTCACGTTGTAACAGCACACATTTCTGGAAGAATGCGCAAGAACTATATACGCATATTAACTGGCGACAAAGTGACGGTTGAACTTACGCCTTATGATTTAACCAAAGGCCGCATTACATACCGAGCTCGTTAGCTTTCAAGTAGATTATTTCTCTTCAGAAATTTCCAAGTGCAGTTTATTATCCTTAACACTCACTCTTACGGTTCCACCTTTAGCTAACCCACCAAACAATATTTCTTCTGACAAAGGTCGTTTGATGTGTTCTTGCAACACGCGCGCCATAGGGCGTGCGCCCATTTGCGGATCATAACCTTCTTTACCTACCCAGACACGAGCTTCTTCATCAAAGATTAAATCAACTTTCTTTTCGCTCAGCTGACTTTCCATTTGTGCTATAAATTTATCAACCACACTTCCAATCGTTTTTTGGTCTAGCTCACCAAACTGAATAATCGCATCTAAACGATTACGAAATTCTGGTGTGAACATGCGTTTAATGACTTCCATGCCATCACTAGAGTGATCTTGATCAGTAAAGCCAACTGTCGAGCGACTAATTTCCTGTGCACCGGCATTAGTTGTCATCACTAAAATCACATTACGAAAATCGACTTTACGTCCATTTGCATCTGTTAATGTACCATGGTCCATCACCTGTAATAACAGATTGAATACATCGGGATGAGCTTTTTCAATTTCATCTAACAATAGAACGCAATGAGGTGCTTTTAATATTGCATCCGTTAACAAACCACCTTGATCAAAACCTACATATCCTGGAGGTGCACCGATTAATCTCGATACCGTATGACGCTCCATATACTCAGACATATCAAATCGAATCAGCTCAATCCCTAATGCAGTTGCTAATTGACTCGTCACCTCAGTTTTACCAACACCGGTTGGTCCTGCAAATAAGAAAGAACCAATTGGTTTTTCTTCTTCTCCTAATCCAGAACGTGACATCTTTATAGAAGTTGCAAGTGTATCAATCGCACGGTCTTGACCATAGACAACCAGCTTTAAATTACGCTCTAAATTTTTGAGAATCTCGGTATCATTGAGTGAAACTGTTTTAGAAGGGATACGCGCAATCTTGGCAATGATGCTTTCAACATCTCTGACAGAAATCGATTTCTTACGAGACTTCTCAGGTTTCAAAATGATTGACGCACCAGCTTCATCAATCACATCAATAGCTTTGTCAGGTAAGAAGCGATCAGTAATGTAACGATGCGAAAGTTCAGCCGCCGCTTTAAGGGCTTTATCGGTGTACTTAACTTGATGATGATCTTCAAACTGAGAGCGCAAACCTTTCAAGATATGAAAAGTTTCATGCACAGTTGGCTCAGAGACTTCAATCTTTTGGAAACGTCTAGCAAGCGCACGATCTTTTTCAAATATTCCTCGATACTCTTGATAAGTGGTTGAACCGATACATTTCAACTCGGAAGTGGCTAACTTAGGTTTAATTAAGTTAGACGCATCCATCACGCCACCTGATGCTGCACCTGCACCAATTATCGTGTGAATTTCATCAACGAATAAGATAGCACCAGGTTCAGAACTTAATTGCCTAAGCACGCCTTTCAAGCGTTTTTCAAAATCACCACGATATTTTGTACCCGCGACTAAGCCACCCAAATCTAGAGAATAAATTGTGCAATCTTTCAAGACATCAGGTACTTCACCGTCAACAATTTTTTTAGCAAGGCCTTCGGCAATGGCTGTTTTACCAACTCCAGCCTCACCCACTAATAAGGGGTTATTTTTACTTCGACGACATAAAATTTGCATCGTGCGTTCAATTTCTTGATCGCGACCAATGAGAGGATCTATCTTTCCCTTCGCCGCCATAATATTTAAGTTAGTAGCAAATTGTTCTAATGGTTTAGCTTCTTTTTCTTGGAAATCATCATCTGACTCTAAGTCAGCAGGAGCTTCCCCTTCGTCTTCTGATATTCGAGAGATGCCATGAGAAATAAAATTCAATACATCTAAACGAGCGACGTCATTTTTCTCTAATAAATACACCGCATGTGACTCTTGCTCACCATAAATAGCCACTAACACATTCGCACCCGTGACTTCACTTTTACCAGAGGATTGAACATGAAAAACGGCTCGTTGAAGTACGCGCTGGAATCCTAATGTTGGAGTTGTGTCGCGCTCATCATCTTCATTGAGCAAAGGAGTATTGTCTTCAATGAATGCATCTAACTCAGCAACAAGAACGGCTAAGTCTGCACCACATGAACGAAGCACATCAGCAGCCGAATCGTTATCAACCAAAGCTAATAATAAATGCTCTACCGTCATAAACTCATGGCGCCTCTCACGTGCTCTTACGAAGGCATCATTTAGAGTTTGTTCCAAATCCTTAGATAACATGTTGCACTCCTTTCGGCATTCTAAATGAATGCTTATTTGACACTCTAATTATAAATCCGATAGCTATCATCAGTCAGCTTCTTCCATATCACATAGCAATGGATGATCATTTGTTCGCGCATAATCATTCACCTGCGCTACCTTTGTTTCAGATACTTCACGCGTGAATATACCGCAAACCCCTTTTCCATGCGTATGGACATTTAGCATGACACGAGTCGCCTGCTCACGCCCCATGCGAAAAAAATTTTCCAACACATGAACAACAAACTCCATCGGCGTATAATCATCATTTAAAAGTATGACCTTATACATTGGAGGCTGCTTGACCTTAGGGCGAGTTTCCTCAACCACTAATCCGTCATCATTTTGAAAATCACCCTCTTTCGACATACAAATACGAACCACTAAAAAATTAATAAGTTAATTATAAGAATCTTGGTTAAAGTTGAGAATATGTCTTTTGACAAGTTGCCAAAAAATATATGCAAACAGCCATCAAGATTTGCTATTGAATTAACTTAGTTTAGACACATTAATTATCAAGAGTTCTCTTTAATTAAATAACTTATCTTTTTGATTTATATAAACTATGCAATCAATCGCACATATAACTGTTGCTGCTATCATCAAACGTAAAGACAAGTTTCTCATGGTTAAAGAAAAAGCCAATGGGCTTGTCGTATACAACCAACCGGCAGGCCATTGGGAAGTCGATGAGACTTTAATCGAGGCGGCACAACGGGAAACATTGGAAGAGACTGCATGGGAATTCAAGCCTGAAGCTTTAGTCAGCATTTACCGCTGGAAACATCCTGAAAAAAATGAAGTTTTCTTACGTGCAACATTTTGTGGCGAGGTTGGACAACATCATCCTAATCAATCTCTTGATGATGGTATATTGGAGGCACTCTGGATGTCGCGCGATGAACTTGCTGCTCTACCAGAAATTGAGCGCCGAAGTGCGATGGTTTTGCAAAGCATCGATGACTATGAAGCTGGTAAGCGCTTTGACTTAAATCTTTTGCAGGACGTCATTGAGCATTGGTAAAATTACTCGTACCTTGCGCTGAGAGTGTCTCGATTTCACTCCCATATTTCACTTTATAAATACTCTGTAACTTCATGTCTTTTATGCATATTGTAGTTGGATTATCAGGTGGAGTAGATTCTGCCATCGCCGCTTATCTTTTAAAAAAAGATGGTCATAAAGTGGATGCCATCTTTATGAAAAATTGGGAAGAAGATGACTCCGAAGAGCACTGTTCTGCCGCTCAAGATCTCGAAGACGCCGAACTCGTGTGCGAAAAGCTCGGCCTATCTTTAAGAGCGGTAAATTTTTCAACTGAGTATTGGGATTACGTGTTTGAGTATTTCCTAGCTGAGCACAAGGCGGGACGCACGCCCAATCCTGATATCTTATGCAACACCGAAATCAAATTTAAAGCGTTCCTTGACTATGCAACCGAGCTTGGGGCAGAAAAAATAGCCACAGGTCACTATGCACGCTTAAGTGAGCACAATAATAATTTCCAACTTTTGATGGCGACTGATACCAATAAAGATCAAAGCTATTTTTTACATGGGCTTAATCAACAACAACTGAGCCACTCTATGTTTCCATTAGGTAATTTAACTAAACCTCAAGTCCGCCAACTTGCTCAGGAACTAAATCTAACCGTTGCCGACAAGAAAGACAGTACTGGAATCTGCTTCATAGGTGAACGCAAATTTCGAGATTTTCTTATGAATTATCTTGAGGATATTCAAGGAGATATATTAGATACCGAAGGCAATATATTAGGAAAGCATCAAGGGGTCACTTTCTTTACTATCGGTCAAAGACAAGGGCTTGGCATCGGAGGGCTCGCTAATAGTAATGACGAACCTTGGTATGTCGTTGACAAGAACATGAAACGAAATGAACTCATCGTTGCACAAGGTAACGAACATCCATACTTATTCAACTCCAGTCTGATGCTTGAAAATATGCATTGGATTGATAAGCAAGTCTCGTCACCTACTTCAGTTACGGCTAAAATTCGTTATCGACAAGCACCTCAACCTTGCAAAATAAACTTAATCAATGATCATAATCATCAGCTAGATTTTGATACACCGCAACGTGCTGTCACGCCAGGGCAGTATGCTGTGCTGTATGATGGAGAAGTCTGCTTAGGTGGCGGTATTATTCAACAACGCTTATAACTCTTAATATTATGAATACTGGAAATAAAACCATTGCATTAGCAGGCATGCATTTAGCGCTCAATGATGTGCAGCGAATTGCTTGGCACGCAGACTATAATTACGCAGATATCGATACTAGCCTACGTAGTCTATTTGTACGTAATCCTAATGATTTTTTAGACGTTTATGGCTCACTAGACAACTTGAAACCGGGGTTAAAAGCACTCAGCGCAAGCTTCAGAGAAAAACAAAATAAAGAAGCGCTGGAACGTGCACGCTATATGATCAATTTAATGCTTCTATCGAAAAAGCTAAATTCAGACGAGGCTTTAGGAAAACAAGTTGAGACAACAATTGATATGCTAGAAGACGCCGCAAGTGACCTCAACAACCAACGTGACTATGTTATTGAAAAGATTGCTCAGCTATATCAAAACACTTTGAGTAAAATTAATCCACGCATCATTGTCTACGGAAAACCCGAAATTCTAAATAATTCTGATAATGCGGCTACTATTCGGACCTTATTGTTAGCCGGAATTCGAGGCGCATTACTTTGGTATCAAGCTGGCGGAAATCAGGTCAATCTTCTACTTGGAAAGTCGAAGTATCTAAAGACAATAGACCAAATGTTAGCCTAATGATCATAACGGCATTTAATTCTCTATCTAGAGCTCACAAGCGGCATTAATCAGCACAGTTCTAGACTTGGGGTAAGCTAACTTCAATACATAAGTGACTGTAAATTAGAGGGTTTACTGCAATTATTTCGTGCTGATCTGAAATTAATGTCGCTTTAAACCGAAATTCATCGATGCCTGATGGACTCATTATTATTATCTGCGCATGAACTCATGGAAAGCGCATCTTAAAGCGCTCACATTATTATCCATCTCACTACTATCCTCGCTACCGCTTGCTAAGGCGGCAGACTTTCCCTTGTATATCGATTTTATTGCCTTCAATCCACCCAACTTACATTTACAAAGTAATCGCGTCCCAAATGCCTTTTACATACCTGGCTTAAATTCCGGTGTGACCTATAACTTCACACTTAGGCCCACATTAACCTCGACCCTCTCACTGGCTTCTGGCCCTGTTCCAATTGCACTTGCAGTTTATCGCGTACCTTTCAATTGCAGTGGCAATAAAAGCGTGACAGTACGTTTGGATTACAATATTGGCGGAACATTTGTAAACATTGGCTCGCAAACTCAAACCCTCACAGTGCCAACCACGGGCCCCATTGTCCCCACATTCACATTTAACGGGATAATCTCAACTGACAGTCACATCCTTGGACCAGGCGACTTTGTCCGACTTCAAGTAACCGCGAATACTACCCGCTTGTGTTTAGTGAATGAATTTCCTCTAGGTGGAACCGATACCGACGCGAGTCGAGTGATACTGCAAACAGGCCCAATTATCTCAACCACAAAATCTGTGGAAGTCATTGACAACCCTGGACTTAGTGGCGCAAATCCTAAAGCTATTCCAGGCGCCATCATGCGATATACCATCACCCTCAGCAATGATGCAGATGCCTCTGCAGCAGGTAACAACATCACCATCTCAGACCCAATTCCAAGTAACACGACTTATACCTTTGGTGATAACAACATCATTTTAGATGGCACAGCTCAAACTGATGCTGATGACACAGCTGATAACACTGACTTTGGTGTCACTACCCCCAACACAGTCACATCTAATTTAGGCACAGTAAATCCTGGAGAGAGTCATACGTTAACGTTTGATGTCACGGTCGATTGATTTAGCAATCTTCCTAACAAATGATTATAAAAATGCCCTATGATGAGGGCATTTTTTTATTAACGCATTATTTTTTATGAATACCACTATCGACACATTATTAATCGGTAAAATTAGCACTTATGGTCCTAACAAAGAACCGAGTGCTTACATTAAGCAACCTACAAACGAAACTATCCAGATAAATAAACTAGGACTCATAGGTAATGAAGTAGCGGATCTTAAGGTTCATGGTGGTCGAGATAAAGCGATTATGCACTACGCGTTCGACCATTATGCAAAATGGAAAAAAGAACAACCTCAACATAGCAGTATGCTTGAATCACCCGGTGCATTTGGTGAAAACCTCTCAAGCTTATCGTTTACTGAAGAGAATATATGTATCGGCGATCAATTTAGACTAGGCACTGCCATAGTCGAAGTCAGTCAAGGTCGCCAGCCCTGTTGGAAATTGGGCCATCGCTTTAATGACCAAAACATGGTGCAAGAAGTTATTAAAAAAGCGCGTGGCGGCTGGTATTACCGAGTTATAGAAGAAGGTGAGGTCACTCAAGGTGCCAGAATAGAATTAATTGAAAGAGATTATCCTGAGTGGACTGTAAAACGTGTGTTTACTTTACTTATTGGGACTAAATATAGTAATGACTTATTCGGAGTTTTATACCGAAATAGAATGAATCAAAAAAGTCTTCGAGAACTTAAAAAAGTCGATCCACTAGCGGAAAGCTGGAAAGGACGATTAAATCATTTACTAAATGAATAGAAATCTCCTCACTAACTTTACTGAATCTTTTAGATTCATACTCACATTAATAACATTAATGCACTTAGCTCTTAGTACTCTATTAGCCGATAGCCTTGCGCAATTATTATAGTAATCTGTAATTAAGGCTTTGACTCACTAGTTAAACGTACGTGACATTGTCCGATTTCAGGCTCTCGATCAAGATAATCTGCATAATAAAATAATTCTTCACTACTGGTTGTTTGACTACTGCTTAACAAGCTCCAAATCAAACCTGTAACCAAATAATCTAATGCACCCCCACCATAGACGACGGGCTCATAGGATGAGCCAGGACTATGTGTAACTTTGTCATACTTCCCTACTATTAACTGGAAAAAGTATGACTCACCAGGTTTTGCTTCAAATACAAAGCTTTTGCCTCTCTTTGGGTTATTTAAGCTTTTTCCTTCCTCTTCTGAAAGTGTAATCATGCCGGGTTCAACCGAAATTTTTAGATGCTGATTATGATCGACTATCCCCATAAACTTGGAATTCACAAATATTTTACTGTCTGGATAAGGCGGACGTCCTCCCTGATCGAGTTGTATTCTGTATATATAGACGTCTGACAAATCACTTTCAGCCTGAGGAAAACTTATTTGCTCAAAATTATCCCCTAATTTATCTTTGCAGTATTGTGATTGCCGATTATAGACAATAACCTCTGCGACCTCTCTAGGGTCAATTGATTTTTCATTTCTAGTTTTCCAAATGAAATCATCAATATGCTGTTCCAAGTCCGCATCAATCGTTGTGCTGACTTCTAGGCCATGATCAATGCGATATTGTTTTACCGCATTATTAGTCTGAGCGCTCTCTCTACCACTTAGATTACCAGGATCATAACCCAGCTCTTGCAAAGCTTCCTGAACAGATTTAACCAAATCTTTTCTGTTCCAATTATTTGCTATACCTTCTTCCTCAATAATTTCTTTAGATGAGTCTAGATTCCCCCAAACGGTTCCATCTCCTATAGGGTTTGGAGTCCCGCAACTAATCACCGAGATAATACTCAATATAGATATTAAAAAGAGATTATATATCGATTTCAATTCAACTTATTCCAATTTTAAATTAAGAAATACTTATGCAATCTGTTAGTTGGGCGCCTTAATTTTCTCAATCTTTCTAACAATTATTTCACCATTAGAAACATCTTCGATCCAAACGCTAGATCCATCTTTAGAGAGCAAGCCTGTCACTCTATATCCCTTACTCTCTTCAGGTGTAAATTCAATATCGCCTTCTACCAAATAACCCTTTCCAATTATTTCTCTTATAGGCATAGCATAGGTAGTGCGCCCTACAATTGTAAAAATTTGTTTCTGCACAGGAACTGAATTATGCATAATTCTAGTCGTTAAATTATTCCCATTTCCATAGCTTGCACTAAGACTCTCTGAACGACTATCTTTAATCTTATTACCATTTATATGTGACACATAAAAAAAGTCCGCCTTACCGCCATCAATATATTGCACAGAATCAGAAATACTTGATTTTGGGCCTGTGTAATCTTCTGGTACAGTCGGGACAGTTTTTAGACAACCCGTTATAAATAAAATAGATGAAAATAAAATAATCGATTTAAGCATCATAAAATTCCAACCAAGAAAATAAAATTTACTGAACAATCAATATTATTAAATTAATCATAAATAATCTATCAAAATAACTCACATGTATCTCAACAAAACCATTCTTCTCGGAAGTTTCTTTATAATACTTGGTGAAATATTTTTTGTTTTGATGGGCATGTTAGTGAAATATTTAGGCGATGAAATCCCAAACCATCAGTTGGTATTTTATCGCAACTTACTTGCGGCAATTATCATTATTCCCATTTTATACAAGCAAGGTCTGCACAATATAAAAACGGAACGAATTGGCATGCATTTAATTAGAGCCGTCAGCGGTATTCTCGCCATGTACTGTTTTTATTATGCCCTAATACATATCGAACTGGCTGACGCGATGATGTTGAAAATGACGGCCCCCATCTTCATTCCTATCATTGCAATTCTTTGGATTAAAGAGCATGTGACCTTAAAAACCACTTTAGCCATCTTGATTGGTTTTTTGGGCGTGCTGATTTATTTAAACCCAACTGCAGAAATTCAATTTGCTGCATTAATTGGCTTAGTCGGTGGCGCATTAGCCGCCATTGCCAAAGTCTCAATTCGTAGAATGTCAAATACCGAACCCACAGCACGCATTGTGTTTTATTTTGCATTATTTGGCGCAATAATTTCGAGTGTGCCTGTTTTCATGGGTGAACTCTATATTCCTGACTCATATCAAGTATGGGGCCTGTTACTTCTAGTAGGGTTAACTGGAACATGTGCACAGTTTTGTTTAACCAAGGCTTACAGTATTGCACCTGCCAGCCAGATTGGACCTTTTACCTATTCTTCGCTGTTGTGGGCGAGTCTAGGAGGTTGGTTATTTTGGAGTGAGATTCCAAGTACAAGCACATTAATTGGTGCAAGTTTAATTATTACTTCAGGTGTTTTACTTTTATATCGCAAGCGTTACAACACAACAGATAAATGAAATTGAATAAGATAATTAATATTAATTTACACAAGAGAGACATACTGAGACTTTTGAGTATCTTATTACTCACTTTTAGTTTATTACCTACTGCTTATGCTACGAATGGATATTTCGCCCATGGTACCGGTATAAAGAATCGAGCACTTGCTGGCGCGGGTGTCGCCTTCCCTCAAGATGCCATGGCAGGCGCTACTAATCCAGCCGGCATGAGTTTTGTCGGTAATCGTTTTGATATCGGCACAGTAATATTCTTTCCTGATCGCAGCTATTCATCATCACCGAGTCTAGCTAACGGCACCGGTGGCGCTTTTACGATTGGACCTGACTCTGAAACAAGTGGTGATAAGTGGTTTTTAATTCCCAGCTTTGGAATCAACAAAGATATCAATGAGAAAACATCGATTGGTTTAAGTTTCTACGGCAACGGTGGATTAAATACAAGCTATGACGGCGGAAGCGCGACATTTAATCCTGGAACAGGAACTGCAACATTCCCTGGCGTTTTTGGTGCAGGCACTGCCAGTATCGATATCATCCAGGCATTTTTTAATTTATCCATCTCACACAAAATTACAGAAAATTTCTCGATTGGAGTTAGCCCAATATTTGCAATACAAAGCTTCAGATCAAATGGCTTAGATAACTTCGCACCTTTTACTAAAACTTTTGCTGAAAGTGGCGGCACTGTGATGCCCAATGACTTAACCAGCAATGGCGCTGATTACTCTTACGGTGGTGGCGTGCAAGTTGGAATACTAGTCAAAGATATTAATGGATTTATTGATTTTGGTGCATCTTACCGCAGTCGAATTTATATGAGTAAATTTGACAAATATTCTGATTTATTTGCTGATGGTGGTGACTTTGATGTACCACCAACACTCTGGTTGGGCTTTGCACTTAAGGCGACAAGTTCTTTAACGTTTGTTTTCGATTTTCAGCGTATCTGGCATGAAGATATCGATTCACTAAGCAATGACGTACAGAACTTGTTTTCATGCCCCACTCTTGGTGGAACAGACTTAAGTAGTTGTTTGGGTGGAAGCGATGGTGGTGGCTTTGGCTGGCGTAATATTAATATTTACAAGCTAGGCATGCAGTGGCAAACTTCTGATCAACATATTTTTCGCGCTGGATTCAGCCATTCAGATCAACCTATTCCTGATGATCAAGTAACATTTAATATACTTGCGCCGGCAGTTGTAGAAAATCATATTACAGCCGGTTACACCTATGTATTTAATGATAAAAGCGAAATAAATTTGGAAGCTATGCATGCATTTCAAAATTCGATCAAAGGAACTAATGCATTTGATCCCACACAAACAATCGAAATTGAAATGCAGCAATTCGAAATTGGAATAAGCTGGTCTAAGCCCTTTTAAAATATCCGAGGAATTCGCTCGCTGATAAAGCATGAGAAAAATAATATCCCTGGGCTTTGTCACAATTTAATGCACGTAAATAATTAAGCATATCTTCACTTTCAACGCCTTCTGCGGTGACAGATAAATTCAAATCATGAGCAAGACTAATAACAGATCTTACGATTTTCTCACTCGTTTTATCATTTAATGCACTTAATACAAAAGATTTATCTATTTTTACCTCATTGAAAGGCAATCGTTGCATATATTCCATAGAAGCATATTGAGTACCAAAATCATCGATGCAAAATATGACATTTTTCGCTGCAAGCTCCTTCATGATATCCATCACTTCTTTGGCATTCTCCAAATTAGCAGTTTCAGTGATTTCAATTTTTAGCGCATCTCCCAATTTTGGGTTTTCGTTAAGCTGGTCTTGTATATACGCAACCAATGCACGGTTCTTGAAGCTTTTGGCAGACATATTGACTGAAATTCTAAAATTCAGATTACTAGGTATCCATTCCTTTAACTGCTCAAATAGCAATTCAAACACCAACATATCTAATTGATGAATCATTCCATTTCGCTCGGCCAACTCGACTAGTTCACCTACCCCAATTGAAATCCATTTTTCTGAGGGTAATCTAATAAGTGCTTCAGCACCAACTACTCTCAAATTACGAATATCTACTTGCGGTTGATAAAAAAGCTCAAACGTCTTATCACTTAAGCTAGTTTGCAAAATTCCAACTAGATCATGATCGGTATGTTCGATCACTTTTATATCTTGCGCATAAATAATTTCCATGCCGCGATCGCAGGCTTCTAAAGCTGCCGCTTGTGCGTAATTAAGTACATCATCAAAACTATGATCTTGATAAAACGCGACACCAATATATGGATAAATTGGTGTTTGTTCGCCTTCAACCTGAATAGGCACTCGAATGCTTTGTAAAATATTATTACATATAGTTTGGACACTCTCTCGTTCTTTAAGATCTTCCATATATACCGCAAACAAATTTTCACTGAGTCGCGCTACATAATCTGTAGAACGTAAGGCAGCATGAGTTCTTTGCGCAATTGTTCTAAGCACATAATCTGACATTCCAAATCCCATTCGACGATCTAACTGACGCAAGCCTGAAATAAGAATAACTAATACAACAGGTATATCTGATTCTTGTTGATTAATCACTTTAGTTCTTTCCAAAAACAATTGATGCTTTGGTAACCCAGTTATTGCATCGTGACCTGCTTGTACTTTTTCTATCTGCTTGAAATACTCACGCTCTTTAATAAGTAAGTTAGAGGCTAATAAAATCACAATCGCACATAAAATCAATATCAAACCTATCACATAGATCTCTAATCTTATTTTCTCCGGGAACACAAACCCCATGGAGATTAGTAAAATTATACTGATTAGAAATATGATGAATGCACTAAATAGCAAGGCTGTGAAAGAGAGACGGGATTTATATTGAATACGGACACGCGAATTAAGATGGAGGAACGCAAACATTGCAACCAGGGCTGTCGCAAATAGGAATATGAGATCTAGAATAGTAGCGATTTGCATGCAGCTATTCTATAGGACTATAGATTTGAGAAATATAAGTTCCGGACTTTACGTATAAAATAAGCTCTGATCAGATTAAACAGTTCAAGCGCGAGAACGCTTAGCCAAATCGACAAGTGCTTCCCGGACTTCGACGGGTGTAGTGCATACCTTCTCAAACATGAAACGTACTGGCTTATCGTCCACCAATAAATCAAATCCGCGTTGGTCTACTCCAAGCATAGAAGGATCTGCATTACCCAATTTGACTCCTGCAAATTTGCAATAATCTATGATGGCATCGACGTGATCATCATTCATATGTTCTACCATGCGATTCTCAACCTCCCCAGCAAAAGCATTCACTAAGTCGAACTCTGTTGCGTCATAACTCTCATCACCAATAATTATTTTAGTGGGTTTTAGCATCATCAAGTGTTTAGTTGAATCCATATTTGGATAATAGCTTGCATACTGACGAAAATAATCAATGTTATCTGTTACCGGTTTCAGCTGACCCTCTACTAAAACTTCACTTTCTTCCCCCTTGATGCAAAAAGCCATATTCGAATTTATTTCATCCTTATCGACATTAAAGAGTATTTCTCCATTTGCGCTCACGCACATGTCTAATTCGATAACTTCATCTTCTTTAATCACATGTAACTTATAGTTACTCAATATTTGATTTAATGCATTCCCAATCATTTTTTCACTCCATCACATAAAATCTTTGACTGCCATCTGTAAGTGTCTCTAGTTTCCCATTAATGGAAAAAACATCTTTCATATTATCACTTGAAATTATTTCATTTGGACACCCTGTTGCAATAACTTCACCATTCTTCATCAAAATTACTAGGTCAGCGTACTGAATGGCCAGGTTTATATCATGCAAAATTGCCACCACACAAAATTTTTGCATGGATTTCTGCTTAAGCAACCTCATTAATTCATGCTGATGTTTCAAGTCAAGGCTGGCGGTAGGCTCATCTAACAACAAATAGCAGGCTTGACCTTCATTCGCGGCTTTCATCACTTGCACTAATGCTCGAGCGATTGAAACACGTTGTTGTTCGCCCCCAGATAATGTGCTGTAGAGGCGTTGTTGGAGATGATGAATGTCCATTTCTTTCATCATATCTTCTACTCGAGTTAGCAGATCAGCTGATTCAGAGTCACCAGGAGTATTCAACAAACCCATCATGACAATCTCAGATACATTGAATGGAAAATTCACTGAATTGAATTGGGTCACAACTGAACGACGACTAGCCAACAATGAATTATTCCAATCTTTTAAATTTTTACTATCTAGATAAACCTCACCTTTAGTTGATTTTAATTCACCGCTGAGGTTTTTAATTAAAGTTGACTTGCCTGCTCCATTTGGACCTAGAATGACGCTTAACTGCCCAGCAACCATCTCTACAGAAATGTTTTTTAGTAGATCGATGTCTGAAATTTGATAAGTAATTTTGTCTGTGGCTAACATGATTAAAAACCAAGTTGTCGTCTTTTACGTAGTAAATATAAAAAGAAAGGAGCACCAATTAAACTCGTGATGATGCCTATAGGCAATTCAGCGGGCTGAACAATCATTCTTGAAAATATATCTGCAACTAACATTAAACAAGCGCCAAGTATTGCGGAACCTACAAGCACATAACGATTGTCTGCACCAATTAACAAACGCACAATATGAGGAATGACTAAGCCTACAAAACCTATAATCCCTGTGAGAGCAACGGCAGCCCCTACTGCCGCTGCCCCAAAAATGATTAATATCCTTTTTATAGTATCCACATTAAAACCAAGATGGTAAGCATTAGCCTCACCCAGCGAAAACGCATTTAATGCCCTACCTTTTGTAAGAAGAATACCAATTACAATCACCGACCAAATAAATGCAGGAGTAACACTCTCCCATTGCGCTCTTGCCAAAGAACCCAATGTCCAAAATGTTAACTCACGAAGTTGTTGATCATCGCTCAAATACACAAGAATTCCTGTGACTGAACCACAAAATGCATTAAGTGCAATGCCTGCCAACAGCAATGTAGCAACATCTAATCCATTCTTACGATTCACAAACAAATACAATGCAAGGACAGATAGTAAAGCACCCAACATGGCAGCGATAGGCAATCCATACTTGGGCAAAAATCCGAATATAGAAATTAGGAATCCTTGTCCAACAACAATATATGCCACTGCCGCTGTTGCAGCCCCAGCCGACACACCAATGACTCCTGGATCCGCAAGTGGATTTCTGAATAGCGCTTGAAAGCATGCTCCTGCAACTGCAAGTGCAGCTCCAGTTAGAATTCCCAGTAGCACTCTGGGACCACGTAGTGAGGACACTACCATTTCATTAACACGTTCATGTTGGTTTTGGACAAACGGATTTAGCTTGTCATATAGAATACTGACAACTTCAGCTAGAGGTATTTGAAGTGGGCCGATCGCAAGACCCATCAGTGCACTTACTACCAACAACGCACTCATCACCAACAAAACAGTAATACGCTGTTGATGTAATTTATTTAGAGATTCACTGAGAGATTGAGACACCATGATCTCTAAGTTGGAATAGCTTTGTTACTATTGGGAATGTAATTCTTCTGCCAATTGATTTGTTGCATTAACGACTCTCGGCGAATAGCCGAGCAGAAGAAGCTCATCCATGACAATTATATTTTGGTTTTCAGCAGCGGGTGTTAACTTTAATAGCGGCGTATTGAGTATTTCTGCTTTGTTATTGAAGCTTTTTACAGCTCGTTCAGTTGTCAGCACATAATCAGGTGCTAGTTGAGTGATCGATTCTGCACCAAGAGGCTTGTAGGATTTAAAATTGTCAACGACATTTTTTCCTTTTGCCATAGAGATCATATTATCAGCGCCTGTATCTTTTCCAGCGACCATTGCAGAACTCTCATCAAACATCATGATAAAGATAACATTAGCTTGCTGATCGATATCACTCAAGTAATCGTTTAATTGTTTTTCCTGCGCGCTGATGTTGGAGATCAACTGCTGACCTTCCTCTTGCATATCGACTGCATCCGCAACCAAACCAACTTTATTCTTTACTCCTTCAATGCTGTACTCATTTGGGATCATCACCATATTTATGCCAGCTTGACTTAGCTGGTCGATAGTTTCAGCTGGGCCGCTGCCTTCTAGATACAGAATTAAGTCAGGATTAAGCGCAATGATGGGTTCTGCAGAAAGAGTTCTCATGTAACCCACATTGGGCTTGTCTTGCGCATCAGATGGATACTGACTGGTAGTATCTACTGCAACAATCTTATCCTGAAGGTTAAACTCGTAAAGAATTTCAGTAATTGAACCACCAATAGAGATAATCCTTTCCGCTGCTATCACCGCGCACTGAGTGATAACAAAATAAAAAAAACTCAGATAAGCCAGTTTCTTAATCACTGCTTTTATGTCCTTTGTCGTTGATGTGTCGAATATTTGAAAAGTCTGCATCTTCAAACTCATAAGCTTGAGCAAATCCTCTGACATAATTTGCATGAACAGGCTTTAGTCTAAACGCATGAAAGTCCTGGAGCTTTTTCATATAGGCAATAAATTCTCCAAAGCGCGATTGCATTAGATCCATTACTTCATCAAATTCTTCTGTATCTCTCTCAACCTTTTCAACTTCACATTTGAACGTGAGTCTTTTGCGCGCAAATAGATGTTCAGCATCCTGTTCGGCCTCGATCAGCATGACACTAACATTATCCCCACGATGAAGATTTGGTGTATGCGCAGATAGATCACTGACATAAATTATAAATCTGTTATCCTGAAGTGCATATGGAGCATATGTGGCTGTGGCTAAAGCATTTTCATCAGCCGTCGCCAAATGCAGTGTCTTAAAGGCGTGTACAAAATCTCTCGCTTCCTGTTCAACCTCTGAAATTTCGATCGGTGCGGCACTCATTGCTTTACCTCTTGTGTGTGTAGTTTTAATTAAAATTAGACTTAGCTGATAACCACAATCTTAGCGCAGTATAGTTAACTATGTTTTTAATAGTTGCTTAATACCTTGCTCTATCCACTATCTAGGTAGGGATGAATATACATAATAGGTCTATTGTAATTTTATGTTTTTAATATAGTATTTCTTAAAATAGTGCTGCAAATACTAATACGAACTATTTGCAGGCGCAAGATCCCACATGGTAAGTTTCTTACAATCAGCTTGCCCAAATATGAGCCAATCAAATGTCGTTAAATACTGATTCTAATGAGAATTTCATTTTATCAACTGAAAATCTTGACTTTCTAATCGATGCCGGTGGACCGGTCCTTATCATTCTTCTGATTCTTTCAGTCGTGGCTTTAACAATCATTATTGCTAAAGCACTCCAATTAATTGCGATTGATTCAAGCTATTCAAAGACGTGTGATCAAATTCTTCATAATTGGATTCATTCAAGAAGTATTCATGCAATCAACGATACTAAGAACACAAATAATCCCATCGTCAAAGTAGTCGTAGCCACTGTAAAAGGGCTCACTGCCTCTAATCTTGACTATGAAAATGTACGCAATGAGGTAACGCGCATTGCAAAATCGGAATTAGAGAAATTGCGATCTTTTTTGAAATCGTTAGAAGTCATCGCTACGATCACACCTCTTCTAGGTTTGCTTGGCACTGTGCTAGGTATGATTAAAGCATTTCAACAATTACAAAAAGCTGGTGCGAATGTCGATCCGTCAATTTTGTCTGGAGGAATTTGGGAAGCTTTGCTCACGACTGCCGCTGGTTTATCCGTTGCTATACCTGCTTTTATTGCATATACATGGCTAGATAAAAAAGTAGATCGCACTCGCCTAAACATGGAAGATTATGTAACTCGCTTACTCTCGACTGAAGCATATACAACCATGAGCTCAAAAGAGTTACCTAACGATAAAACACTAAATGTGACAAATCAGCCTGTCACATAATAGACATGATCGATCTCGATGATAATCAACGAAAAGCATTAAAAATCAGTTTAACACCACTGATCGACATTGTTTTTATCTTACTGGTTTTCTTTATGCTGGTAACGAGTTTTTTGAAATGGAACTCGATAACACTTAGCAGTCATCAGCCTATAGATGAATTACAAATCGACAAAGAAGGCACATTACTTATTATCAACTCACCTGGTAATTATGAAATTAATAGTAAAGCACTCACATTAGATCAAGCCAAAGATCTACTCAGGAATAAACTAAAATCCGATGCTAATCACTCACTGCTGATACAAACAAAAGATAATGTTCCCCTTCAGGAGCTGGTTGATGTCATGACATATATGAAAAATCTGATGGGTAATAACATTAGCCTAACTAAATATGAGTCAAGCTTATGATTAACCTTGAAGAAGAAAAACAAACTCATGAATATGAGAGTATCTTGCCGCTGATTAATATCGTTTTTTTACTACTCATTTTTTTTATGCTGGCTGGCGCCTTCACTACTCCTGATATTTTTGAAGTCAATCCGCCGGAATCTGAGTTCGAAGACAAAATAGACCCAAAAGAGCATTTAATTCTTATCAATAATGAAAGCGATGTCGCTTACCAAGGTAATCAAACATCACTAATAGACTTAAAGCAAATCATTTCTGATGAGCTATCTGAAAAAGATAAATCTAAAATAATCTTTAAAATTAAAGCTGACGCAAATGTTAAAGCCAATGATTTAATTCTTGTGATCGACCTGTTGCAAGATTTAGGTGCTAACAATATTGAGTTACTCACCGTCAACAACTAAGTTATGTCTGCAAGATTTTCATTTTGGGCTATAGCAATAGTTATATCTTTACTGATTCACGCAAGTATTTTACTAAATATTAAACCGGTAAATGTATCGGGTGCACTTGACTTAGGTGCTGGCGGCATTAAAGCATCACTGGTAGAACTAAAGAAGTCTGTCAAAGGAAGCAAAAGTGAAAATACTGATACGCCAAAAACCGAGAAACCTGTTCAAAAAAAATTAACTAAACCTCCTCCCACACCCAAGCCTCAGCCAGTAAAAAAAACCGTCACTAAAAGTGAAGTAAAGCCAAAAAAAATAAATAAACCTGCGATTGCTGTTAAAGAGAAAATACTAGAAAAAAAACCTGAGCTAGTAAAGCCCGCCATTGAGCCTCTAGAACAAGCGACGAATACACCAGCAGAGACTCAAGTCACAGACACATCCAAACAAATAATCGAAGATAAAGTAGCATTAGCTGAACCGGCAAAATCAGGCAGCAATGTCACCGGTGGAGCCAGTAATAAAACGAGTGCTGGAGGTGCAGCAAAGAAAGCTAAGTCAGATTACGCAGCCCTACTTAAAAGCATATTAGACAAATCCAAACGCTATCCCGAACGCGCGCGAAAAAGACGTCAAGAAGGAACTGTCTATCTTTTTTTTAAAGTCGATAGCAGTGGTGCTCTGTTAGAGTATCGAATCAAAGAGAGTTCTGGTTATAAAATTTTAGACAAAGAAGTTGAAAAATTAATCGTACGCGTGACACCTTTCCCTGAATTTCCTGATGATATCAGCTCACCTCATATGGATATCACCATACCCATTTCTTATACAATTAAGTAAGCTAAAAATTTAAATCAAATGTCATTTTGACATTGCGCGCAACACTGAAGCTACCAGCAGTGTCTTCTTCGTTAAGTTGATAACGTTTATTGGTGACATTATCAATTCCAAATCTAAAAACAGAGTTGCTGAATTGAGAATTTTTAAAGGGTCGCCAGTTAGCAAAAATATCATGAACTGCATAACTATCTAAAGTAACTTCAGTCGCATCTCTGCTGCCTGCTTCCGACAAAACTTTTCTCTTACCTACAAAACTTCCACGCCATCCAACATCGAGATTAAATTCATAAAATACATAATTAGCGGCTAGAGATAGTGTATCGCCAGGAATATCATATATTGGCCTACTTTGTTTGGTTACATCCTGGAAAGATAAACCCGGGAGGTTGCTATTTTCTACCCAATATCCCTTTTGCTCTCCATTAATTTTAGAGTATGAGATATTAAAGGATGATCTTTCACGTTGATAATTCATTTCTACTTCTATGCCATCACGCGTCTCAGTGCCTACTTGTGTTAAAGGGTTACTAGGATCACTATTGAGTGTTTCTAACACATTATCAACACTAGTATCGAAATAAGTTATTTTTGCGAGCAAATCATCTCGGCCAATTAAATTTGATTTTTGCATCAATAAGCCAAGATCATAGTTCTCGGCTTCTTCAGGCTGATATAGG
>JBCDBX010000019.1:0-23938 GCA_039182865.1 Pseudomonadota bacterium | reverse complement strand
CATCGCCCAAATCTTGAGGTTGCGATGACTGCATGGGTAAATGCACCATCACTTCTTTGCCAGAATTCTTTGCCATGTTTGCAAGTTTTTCTGAATAAGGGCGGTTAGGTAAAATCGCATAGGTCAT
The DNA here is from genome assembly GCA_039182865.1 of Pseudomonadota bacterium. GTDB lineage: Bacteria > Pseudomonadota > Gammaproteobacteria > UBA4575 > UBA4575 > UBA1858. Next base: position 23,811 of record JBCDBX010000019.1, on the reverse strand, counting down.
TTGATAAGGCATATTTATTAACTGCTTACCTTTACTCAGACTATTACCTAGATCATCAATGATAATTGCAATCTTATAGCTGCCTTCTGCAAACGAGGGTAAAGAACCAAACACTACCGCGACTCCTATAAAGAGTCGGGTAATTAAGTATTTTTTGAATAGTGTAATTTGAAAGGCTTTAAGCACTCGCAGACTCTTTGTCCTTGGCTAAACCTTTAAGAATCTCTAACGCTTCATTAAGTACTACATCTTCATCGCTATCTTTTGGTATTGCGATTTGTCTTATAACTTGGTCTTCTTTTATTTCGATTTCTATCTCTTCCTCACTATTTTCCAAGTGCCCAACTAAATCTTGTTCGCGCACAAATTCAAATGCTTTATCTTCTTCACCTTCAGCATAAGTTTCTTTAACAAGTATATCCGGCTCGATTCCTTCCGCTTGTATGGAACGACCTTCAGGTGTGTAGTATCGAGCAGTGGTTAACTTTAATGCATTATTATCTTTCAAAGGCAAAATTGTTTGCACAGAACCCTTACCAAAAGAGCTCTTACCCATGATGACTGCACGATTGTGATCTTGCAAAGCACCCGCAACAATTTCAGATGCCGATGCAGAACCTTCATTGATCAACACAATAATTGGCGCACCATCGAGCGTATCATTAGTGCTTGCACTGTATTCTAATTCGGCATCCTTAACACGGCCTTTGGTGTACACAATCAATTCACCATCGCCCAGGAATATATCTGAAACACCTACGGCACCAGTTAAAACACCACCTGGGTTGTTTCGCAAGTCTAATACCAACCCATCTAAATCCTGATCGCTCTCTTTTAAGAGCTTATCAACCGCTTCAATCACGTTACGTGTTGTTTTTGATTGAAAACTTGAAATGCGTATGTAGCCATAACCTGGCTCTAAAATGCGGCTGCGTACACTTTTAACCCTTATAACATCGCGGGTAACTGTAATTTCTATAGGTTCTTGCTCACCTTCACGTATTATTGTAAGCAGAATGTCGGACCCCCGTTTACCGCGCATTAACTTAACTGCTTCACCCAAAGTTAATCCTTTAACTTGAGTTTCATCTAACTTAATAATCAAGTCGCCAGCTTTTACTCCGGCTTCATCCGCAGGTGTTCCTTCAATCGGAGAAATCACTCTGACGAAACCATCTTCCATTCCGACTTCGATACCAAGACCTCCAAATTCACCCGAAGTCCCAATTTGTAATTCTTTGAATTCATCTTCACTTAAAAAAGTTGAGTGTGGATCTAAACTCGCCAACATTCCACGTATTGCACCTTCTAATAAAGACTTGTCACCAACCTCTTCCACGTAGTCTTTTTTGATGCGTGCATAGATATCAGTGAACAGACGAATTTCTGATAAAGGAAGTTCATTCGATTGAGCATTCTCATCACGATTAGCAAACACTTGATGGCTACTAACCAGTACCACGCCCAAAAGCAAACCAATGGCCAATCCTAGGCTGATTTGTTTATAGCTTTTCATGATGAACACTCCTTAAGAAAAATATATGTTTGGTTAGTTGGGCCTTAGCATAGAGCATCTATGATCTCACACACCACTTGGCTGGATCTACCGGCGTTCCTTGGCGACGAATTTCAAAATACAACTGGGTACGTTGAGTGTCACCTGAGTCACCGACGACAGCAATCATCTCACCTTGTGTAACATAATCTCCAACATTTTTGTATAAACCCTCAGCATGGGCATATAAACTCATAAATTCATCCCCATGATCAATAATGATTAGCCATCCATAATGATCAAACCAGTCAGCAAAAACGACTGTTCCAGGGAAAATGGCATGAATTTCCTCACCACGCTGCGCATTAAATGTAACACCTGTGGACGCAGCGCCCGAGATCCCTTGCTTTGATTCTCCGTAGCGGATATTTGGTTTTTCTCTTAATGGCCAGGGTAATTTACCCAAATTTTTTGAAAACTTTCCGATTGATGTGACAGCCTGCTCGACTTCAAGTTTCCCTAATAATTTTTGTAAAGATTTTTGCTTATTCTGCTCTTCCGAAAGCGATGCTTTATCTTTATCAATCATCGACAATAATTGTGTTTCTGCTTTTTGTTTTTGCGCACGCATTTCGATTAGCATAGTTTGTTCAGCGTCTTGCTGTTGAACCAGTGTTTCAAGTTTTTGCTGTTGTTTTGATAAAGCCTGTTGGTTGATAATAACTTGTTTGCTTAATTCAAGCGTATCTGAAATCTCTCGATGCTGTGCATCATGCAAATAATCGTATATAACAGCGTTTCGGCCTATATTCTGTAAGCTGTTTTGACTCAATAAAAACTTCCATTTACTTTGTGAATGCAAACTGTAAGCAGCTTGTAATTGATGCCTATACTGTTTTCTTTGCTCAACAAATTGTTTATCGAGCTCAGCTTTTTCTTGCTTTAAGCGATAAAGTTCTTTTTGATTGGATTGGATACCTGTTTTAGACTTTAAAAGTTGTTTATGTAGGCGCCCAATCTCACGATCAAGTTTAGCCGATTCTTGTTGAATGATTTCGTGGTCTTGAAGATTTTTTGCTAACGAATTTTCAATCTTTTGCAGATTTTGACTGATTTCTTCTAGCTCCCTTTGAACATCGTCTAGGTCCTCAGCTACGACCGGCGCATAAATCCAAGCAGCTAAAGTGATAAGGTAAAGTACAAATGTCTTAGGTAATGGAAACATCCAGCAAATTTCTGATCAATAAATATACTAATATAGAATTATTGGGCTTTTCACACCTCTGCTTGAATAATTATAGACCTATTCAGCCTCTATTATTAGCGTATTAATGGTTTATAATATTCCTGAATGCCGTTATTATCTGCGCAAATACATTCATAAAAGATCTTATATGACCGAATCAAGCTTTGTGACCTTAAACCGATCTGAGCTTATGGCTAGAGAAGAAGACATTGATCGCGCATCTCGCTCGTTAAAAGCCATGTCTCATCCACTTCGATTGAAAATTCTATGTGTACTGGGAGATCGTGAAGTCAGTGTACAAGACATCGTGGAAAACGTCGGCACATCACAAAGCAACATATCGCAACATCTCGCCATATTACGCGACAAAGATATTCTAAAATCACGTAAAGATGCTAACCGCGTCTACTATAAGGTGGGGGATGAACGAACACTAAAGTTAATCGAGATGATGCAGCATGTATTCTGCACTACTCACTAAATAACATACTAAATAAGAAATTTTTAACGGCCTAGCTATTTAGGCTTAATAGTTTACAACCCCATGAGTCTGGAATCTGATTTTTTTACAAATAATATCGTCCTGTTTGCTGCTCTAGGTATCATCATTGCGTTGATCTTACGTATGGAGATCAAACGGGCAATAAGCGGATTTAAAACCATCACGCCTGCACAAGCCGTGCAACTTATCAATAAAGATAATGCTTTATTGATTGATATACGTGAAGACAATGAACTTGCACAAGGCTCAATCCGCGGCGCGAAGCACTATGCTCTAAGTGTTCTAAAACAACGTGTTGAAGAGTTGAAAGAGTATGTTGATCAACCCGTTATTGCTTATTGCAAAATGGGTAATCGTTCCAACGAAGCTTGTAGCATCTTAAAACAGAATGACTTTAATAATGTAATGTCTCTTAAAGGTGGCATTGAGGGTTGGAAGACTGAAAATTTACCAGTGGTGAAAAAATGACAAGCAGCACTTTAAATGTTGTAGTTTATAGTGGAAGACTTTGTACTTATTGCAATGCAGCAAAACGTTTGCTTGATAAAAAAGGTGTAGCGTATAAAGAAATACTCATAGATGAAGATCCCGCTTTACGTGAAGAAATGGAACAGCGTAGCCATCGAAATACTGTTCCACAGATTTTTATCGGCGAAACACATGTTGGCGGCTTTGATGATCTTGCCGAATTAAATCGTGAAGGCAAATTAGATGCTATGCTTGGTCTTTAAAAAGTATGGCAGAAGACGAACAAAAATTTGAAATACAGAAAATATTTATCAAAGATCTATCTTTTGAGGCACCAAACTCGCCTGATATTTTCCGTGATCAGTGGAAACCCAAAACCGATATTCACATCGGCGCACAAAATACAAAGTTAAATGACGACAATTATGAAGTCACTCTCAGCGTCACTGTCACTGCTAAACAAGATGATAAAACGGCCTTTCTCGTCGAATTAAAACAATCTGGTGTTTTTCTAATTAGAAATTTTCCTAAAGAACAACTAAACCAACTACTGGGAAGTTACTGTCCACATACTTTATTTCCTTTTGCGCGCGAAGCAGTATCTGACTTCATCAGCAAGGGTGGATTTCCACCAATGTTACTGACACCGGTCAACTTTGATGCTTTGTATGCGCAACAAATGGCAAAATTAAAAGAGCAACAACCCACAGAACAAGACATTAAACACTAGCATGTCCGATTCCCAATCAATCAGTGTGCTAGGTGCAGGATCCTGGGGAACCGCTTTGGCGGTGCATTTAGCCAAGCTGCATCCAAGTATTACTCTTTGGGCGCGCAACTCAGAGCAATTAAATAAAATATTTTCAGAACAAGAAAACAAACGCTATTTACCTGGCATTTCTTTACCTAACAACTTAATTCCTTGTGCAAATCTCGCAGAAGTTAGTAATAACTCAACACATATTGTAGTGGCTATACCAAGTGAGGCAATGCGGAACATTATGCAAGATATTAACCGTCATTCTTCGAGCCATCTAAACGGAATTATTTGGGCCTGCAAAGGTCTTGAGCATACAAGCGGAAAGTTCTTACATGAAGTAGCCGAAGAAGTACTACATCCCGACATTCAAAATGCAATTTTATCTGGGCCATCATTTGCAGTTGAGGTCGCTAAAGAATTACCAACTGCTGTAACTTTAGCATCTACAAACATAGAGTTTGCTCAAAAGGCCGCACAACTTTTTCATCATTCTTTATTTAGAACTTACACTAGTACTGATGTAACAGGTGTCGAGATTGGAGGTACTTTCAAAAACATATTAGCTATTGCATGTGGCATTAATGACGGCCTACAGTTTGGCGCTAATGCGCGTGCCGCGTTAATCACACGTGGTATCGCAGAAATGACGCGTTTAGGCAAACACTTGAATGTAAATATCGAAACCTTCATGGGTTTATCAGGAATTGGTGATATTGTTTTGACGTGCACAGATAACTTATCACGCAACCGACGTTATGGGCTGGGATTGGGCGAAGGTAAAAATATAAAAGATATTGAGACTCAAATTGGCCAAGTTATCGAAGGCAAGTATGCAGCAAAAATCATTTATGAGTTAGGACATAAATTGAATATTGATCTACCTATCAGTCATCAAGTTTATGAAGTGCTATACGAAAATAAACCGGCGAAAATAGCTGTTGAAGAATTACTTGCACGCACACTCAAACACGAAGCAGATTAGTTTGCACCGCCAAAGTTATTTTGCCGCCAGGCCTCGTAAACAAAAATTGCTACCGTATTTGAGAGATTAATACTTCGACTATCTTCTAACATTGGTAAACGAAGAATTTGCTCTTTAGGATAAGTGCTTAAAACTTTATCGGGTAAGCCTCGTGTTTCTGGCCCAAAGACAAATGCATCACCTTCACGATATTCAATATCTGTATAAGTTGTTTTACCTTTAGTCGAACAAGCGAAAAGGCGTATTGATGGCGCCTTAGAGGAAATTTTTACTAAACAAGTCGCGTAATCTGGGTATTCTTGTACTAAACTCCAGTCTAGGTAATCTAAACCGGCACGCCGCATTCGCTTATCATCAAGCTCAAAGCCTAAGGGATGTATTAAGTGCAACTGACAACCTGCGTTCGAGCACAAGCGCATAATATTACCAGTGTTGGGGGGAATTTCAGGTTCGAATAAAATGATATGAAACATGTCGTCTAAATATACAGAATTACAAAATACTTTTTGCGGAATGAATTTTCAAACGCCGCTTGTGTTGTTATCTGGGTGTGTCGGTTTTGGTCAAGAATATACTCGTGTTGTAGGCTACTCTAATGAAGAAGTGGGTGCTATATGCTTAAAAGGTACAACTCTCAATGAACGCCTAGGCAATCCCGCGCATAGGATATATGAAACACCTGCTGGCATGTTAAATGCAATTGGCTTACAAAATCCAGGTGCACGTAAAGTCGTCGATGAGTACTTACCGAAGCTCGACTTTGGTGAAACGCGCTATATTGCCAATGTATCAGGCTCTACCATAGAAGAGTACGAAGAAGTCACACGCATCTTTAATGATTCTCCTATTGATGCGATAGAGATAAATATTTCCTGCCCAAATGTTAAAGAAGGTGGCGTCGCATTTGGGAACGACCCTGATATGTCAGCGCGTGTTGTCGATGTGTGTCGCGCGGTGACAGATAAGCCCATCATTACTAAATTATCGCCTAATCAAACTGACATTGCATACAATGCTAAGCGTTGCATCGAAGCTGGCACCGATGGTTTTGCCGTCATTAATACTCTTATGGGTATGGCGATTGACGTACACAAACGTAAACCCGTCATCGGTAATAACCAAGGTGGATTATCTGGTCCCGCGATTAAACCCATCGCGTTATTAAAAGTCCATCAGGTTTATCAAGTCTGTAAAGAGCACAATATACCCATTATTGGTCAAGGCGGTGTTCGCACTGGAGACGATGTTTTAGAGTTCATTATTGCAGGTGCAAGTGCTGTCGGTGTAGGCACGGGTCTTTATTATGACCCGCTACTTTGCGAGAGTATTAATCAGCGTATAAAAAGCTATTTGCAAGAAAACGCTATGTCACATATCTCAGAATTAATTGGAAGTTTAGAGCTGAATGAGTCTTAAGATCAGTTCTTAGCTTCAAAAGTGGTCAATACAAGCGTATCCTGCTTTGCTTACTGAACACCTCTAACAACAAAAACAACAAGGAGTAAAGTCGTGGGTATTATTCTCTTTTTAATCATAGGTGCCATCGCAGGCTGGTTAGCCGGACAAATCATGAAAGGCAAGGGCTTCGGCGTTATCGGCAATATTATTGTCGGCATTGTCGGAGCTGTTGTCGGTGGATTTTTATTTGGAGTGTTAGGCCTTGCTACAACCAGTATAATCGGATCATTAATTACAGCAACTATCGGTGCGGTAGTTCTACTCTTTATCGTTAGTCTAATTAAAAAATAACGCGTGCTATTCATTGATCAGGCTGTAAATTATCTCTATAGCCTGATCTCATTCTTTACTTACTTATCTCATCTTCATTAGAATTGAATAATATGAAATGATTTGCGCTTAAGGAATATTATTGTGTTTAAACGCTTAAGAATTATTATCACATTGTTATTGATCTCTATCCCTATGAGTACAGGTGCGATTGAACTTGTCATCGGTGAAGAAGAAGTTGACCCAGGCATAGTGTTTATTTTTGAAGGTGCTATAAAAGATCATGTAATGCCAGATTCGATGCATCTTCCTGAAGATCAAACAAATGTGCATATCGAAGCTCGCGTTAATTGGGCTGAAGAAGGAATACCAGAAGGAACCCCTCCGGGTGGATTCGTACCCTACTTGCGCATAACAGCACTAATTACGAATAACGATACTGGACTAAGCACTTTTGTGGATCTAACCCCTCATATAAATCTTATCGATAACTTCCACTATGCCAGGAATATCTCACTGCCAGGTAACGTCGATGAATTATATACTGTGAAATTTTCTATTACTAAGCCTGCTTCAACAGATCTAGCTATGCATAAAGACTGGCTTGATAGCTATGGTAGTTTTCTAATGGAAAACCAAATATTCGAATATGATGAAGTCGATTTCGAAGAAATTGCAAATGCGTCACGCAATTAAAACATATTAATACAGACGCTGAGAGAGTGCTTTTATGAAAGGAGTGCTAACCTGTGTTAGCACTCCGTGTATTAATTAGAATGTGATTGTAGTTCTGAGACCGGCAACAAATGCATTGTCTCCATCACCACCTGGATCAAGAATCCATTGCAAATCTGGCTGGACTGCTAACCAAGGATTGACGTTGGCGCTATAAAATAATTCAAAAACCTTTTCATCAGTAATTCCTTCGGAGCTTAGGTTATTAGACGCTTCTGCAAAACTAAATGCTAGACCAGTCTGATCTGCAGGTCGGCTGGGGATTAAGCCTGTAACAAGTGTTCCGAAAGCAAAATAATTCGTCACCAAGTTTCTATCATCTGGTGCCCAAGAAAGTTCGAAAAACCCATCAACTCTGCGCCCATTATCATTTTTTGGTACATAGATGGGCTGATCAAATAGTACGAACAATCCATAGTTGTTATCGTAATCTTTTGGCGTTTCCCCATCAGGTACTATTTCGTCAGTTTCCAATGTCGAATACCAACCGCCAAATCGATAAGTGCCGGCATAATCACCCGCCGTTGGTGTAATGTTGAATTGCGCCAACGAGATATGGTCTCCGTCAAATAGGCCCTGGTCTTGGTTACTGCGACCATTTAGATCTGCACCATAGATACCCGCAGACAAAGACAACCAGTCGACAACTTGAAATTCTCCCATAAAGCCTAATCCAGGATCTGGAAAAGTGGGATACAAAATATTTGCTGGAGAAGAAAAACCAGCATTTATGAAAGCGCCCGTTGTATCTGATGACATAAATTCGGTATTTGCATCATCTTTACCTGCTTTTAATCTTACTTTGCCACTAGCAAATTCGTGCTGATACCACCATGCGCTGAACTGGCTAAAAGAATCTGCAACTAGCGAACTAACAGAGTCTAAAGGCCCACCTACAGCATCGTCCGTTTTATTTTCATCGCCATGAAGATTTTCGTAGTAAATAAAGAAAGTACCGCCCTTCCACCATCCTAGTTTTTCAGTATCAAGTGTCGCAGTAAGATCTATATTCCCTAACACATTGGTTGAGTCCGAAGTGGTATCCCCACCCGACACATTTGTAAACACTTCAAATGTGTAGACAGCCTCAAGATCGATACCATTCTTTTCTAGTTGGTCACGTGTCCCGCCCCAGTTTCCTGTGAGATTTTGTCGTTGAGTAGAATCGGCTAGGGCTATGCTTAGTGAAACACTAAGCAAAACAAATACACCAAAATTTGATAAATATTTAGAAGTGGGCATTAATCGTTTAATATGATTTATCTTATTGTTTTTATTGTTTTTATTGTTTTTATTTGCGCTATTTTGAAGATTCACATTGATCCCCTGAATAATATTAAAGTAATTTCTAAGGATTATAGTCCAAGAGAATTGTTAATGCGATTTATTCTCATTTATAAGTTTTGTTTGGCTCAGCCAACTTAAAATCAATAGTCGAAATATTAATGGAAAATAGAGCGTATCCGCGTGGTTTTGAGCTTTTTAAACAGCACACAACTGGCAAGCAAGTAATAAAAAATTATTTTAATGAGACAGTTTTAAAGTATTGGCGTCCTCCTGAGGAAGGTGTTGTAAACATACTAGATATTGGATGTGCACAAGGTATTGTGACTAGCTATTTACTAAATAGTCTTGAATTGCCCAAAAATCGTATACAACTCACGCTTGTAGAACCTATAAAAGAAGAATTAGATGAAGCACTCAAATTATTAAATATTTATCAACCTCAGTATTTTAATATGACATATGCAGAATATATTAATCATGCCGAAAACCAACAAAAGCATCATTTGATATTAAACTCTCACTCTATTTATTACACAGGCCTAGATTCTTTACCTGTGATGTATTCTTCGTTAGAAAATTTCGGCGCTCTATTAATGGTTGTAAGTGGGAAAGAATCATTTTTTAAATCAATTGCAGATGTATTTCCACATGCACAAGAAACAAATGGTGAGACAGTATATGAAAATATGAAACCGTTACCGACCAATAATCTTATCTATGATAAAAAAGATATTTCTCTAACTATTGATTATTGTTTAGACCATCAAAACAATATTACCGAACAAGGAAAAGACTTAGCTTCTTTTTTATTATTAAAAGAATATGATGAATATAATAAAGCTGAGAAAGAAGCGATCGTCAAACTATTTAATTGCAGTCCAACTGTAAGATATCTGTCTTCAACAAATGATTTTATCTGGGCAATTAATTGAATGTCCAACATCACTATTTTACAAGGAGATATTACACAAGCGAAGGTAGATGCAATAGTAAATGCAGCAAATACAGGCATGCTAGGAGGTGGTGGTGTAGATGGTGCTATTCACAAAGCAGCAGGTCCGAGGTTATTAGACGAGTGTAAAAAAGTAAATTCTGTTAATGGTATACGCTGTCCATTTGGCGAAGCCCGTATAACTTCTGCAGGAGATCTAGCGTGTAAATATGTAATTCATACGGTGGGGCCGATATATAATCAAACAGCTAATCCAGCCGCCATTTTAATATCAGCCTATAAAAATTCCTTGAAGCTTGCTCAAGTATATAATTGCACATCGATTGCCTTTCCAGCGATTTCATGTGGTGTTTATAGATATCCACTTGATGAAGCCGCATCTATCGCATTGGATGTTTGCAGCAAAGAAGCTTTTAAAGCGTTAGAAATAAAATTCTATCTTTTCAACAACGATATAATAGCTGTTTGGCGCAAGGCTTTGGAACTAAGAAACTCTTAGTATTTTATTCCGTATCGCTATACTCATACATGTGCAATTCTTGAATTTTACGCGTCAGAGTATTTCTGCCCCAACCCAATAATTTTGCAGCCTTTTGTCTTTTACCACCTGTTTTTTTCATCGCAGCCTCAATCAGCACACGTTCAAACTGAGGGGTTGCTTCTTGAAGAATTTGTTCATCGCCTTTAGCAAGCTTTTGCTCTGCCCAATTAGAGAGTAAGCCCGTCCAACTGGTGACACTTTGTGTTATAGCTTCACCCTCTTTTAAATCTCGTGGCAGATCATCCATCGTAATTGTTTTACCTGAGGCCATAACAGTGAGCCAACGACAAAAGTTTTCTAGCTGTCGTACATTACCAGACCATTCAAGACTGCAAAGATAATCTAAAACATCCTTACTCAAAGACTTTGCTTCAACATCGAGTTCAACTGCCACACGCTTTAAGAAATGTTTTAACAAAACTGGGATATCTTCGCGGCGTTCACGCAATGTTGGTACTTGAATACGAATCACATTTAAACGATGCATTAAGTCTTCACGGAAATTCCCGCGATCAACTAATTCTTGTAGATTTTGATGTGTGGCCGCTATGATGCGTACATCACTTTTAATCGACTGCTGCCCACCAACACGATAAAACTCACCATCGGATAAAACTCTCAGTAGTCGTGTTTGTAAATCTGCAGGCATGTCACCGATTTCATCTAAGAATAGTGTCCCTCCACTTGCTTGTTCGAAACGACCTCGTCGTTGCACTTGCGCTCCGGTAAATGATCCTTTTTCATGGCCAAACAATTCAGATTCCAATAAATCTTTTGGAATAGCTGCCATATTTAATGCGATAAAGGGCTCAGCCCGTCGAATTGAATGGTTGTGTAATGCTCTTGCAACCAACTCTTTACCAGTTCCTGTTTCACCATTGATCAGTACTGTGATGCTTGACCGTGATAATCGTCCAATGGCACGAAATACTTCTTGCATAGCGGAAGATTCACCAATGATTTCTGACATTTCACTTACGCCATTATCAGATCCATTTTCAGGCTGAATATTTGTTTGGCATGCACGTTTTGTTAACTCAACAGCCTCATCTACATCAAATGGCTTTGGCAAATATTCAAATGCACCACCTTGATAAGCGCTGACTGCGTTATCCAAGTCGGAGTGAGCCGTCATAACAATCACAGGTAATTCGGGGTGTTCTGTTTGGACTTTTTCTAAAAACTGAAAGCCATCCATACCCGGCATACGTACATCTGTAATAATCACTCGTGGCGTTTCACCCGCCAATGCCTGCATAGCATTATCGGCTGATTCAAAAAGTTTTACGCCTAACTCTGCTTTTTTAAGCGCACGCTCTAGTACCCAACGTATAGAACGATCATCATCAATTACCCAAACATTGTTATTCATAGTGTTGACTTCTTTTCATTAAATTTAAATTCTTGTGTTCGTCATTAACCATTTTCAATAGGCAATAACACTCTAAATTCAGTTCTCCCAGGGACTGAATCAAACTCAATTAAACCGCCATGCTGATTAATTAACATTTGTGATATAGCTAGACCCAAACCAGTACCATCACTTTCTCCAGACACCATTGGAAAAAATATTTTTGTCGCTATGTCTTCTGAGACACCAGAACCATTATCGATAATACTTATGCAAGCCACTAACTTATGGAGGCTTCCATCAATCGTATAGTTCCTATGCACTCTCGACTTAAATGTTAGCTGGCCATTATTGTCTATAGCTTTTAGTGCATTATTTGTAATGTTTAATACTGCTTGGACAAGTAAATCACGGTCAAAGTTTATTTCTGGAATACTGGGGTCATAATCAATTCCAAATGTAACGTTTTCATTTTCTTCAACAGTCACCAAGTTATAGACATAATGCAAAACTTCATGGATATTTTGTAAAGATTTTTTAGGAACCATATTTGGTCCCAGCATGCGATCAACCAAGTTATGTAAACGATCGGCTTCTTTGATAATGATGCCTGTATATTCTGTTAACTCTTCATCCTCAAGTTCTGACTCAAGAAGTTGTGCAGCACCGCGCAAACCTCCTAATGGATTCTTGATTTCATGAGCCATTCCTCTAAGCATTGAACGTGTCGCTTGATGCTCTTTTAATAAGTGACTGTCTCTAGCAATTTTTAATTGGCGATCTAATGAGACAATTTCTATTAAAACTTTATCGGTATTATCGATATCAATTGGACTGACTGTGCAATCCACAGTTAATTCTTTGCCTCCCGCTAAACTTAAAGCACACTCATGTTCTGTCCAGGAATAACCGCGCTCTATTTTATCTTGTAATCGTGAAAGTACTTCGTCATTTTCGATATGCAACATATTGGCAACAGGAGTGCCAGCTACACGGCGATAGCTAACGCCAAAAAGTTCTTCCGCTGATTGATTCATATACTCCACTTTATATTGCCGACTCAGCAATAGTATTGAGGTCGTTAAACCATCAACGACTGCTGAGTAGAAGTTTTCCGTCATAGATGATTAGCTTGCAAGAAGTGAACCAGCTTCAATAATGCGATATACAACGACACAATAGGCTTTGCCTGCTGATCTATGGAGCAGGAATAAGAGGTGCATGTGATAAAAAAAAGCATATTGCACTATTATAGTGCAATATGCTTTATGATTAAATCATTTTAAAGACTAAAGTATCGTGAGGACCTAATTAGGGATTCGATATCTCAATAAATGAAATGTTACAGGATCGGCTGATGCGACAACTTTTCCTGCGGGCGATATTAAATCTGCGGTGATGACATGAGTCCCTCTATCAACGTTCTGTAATGCAACACTGGTGGCTTGACCTCGAGACACTTCATTTCCATCTAAATAAATAGCGACAACACCTTGATCAAGACCGGACTCAATCGCAACACTTATTGAAACATTACCCTCATTTTGACGAATAGCTTCATCATCCTGCGGGCTGACAACTTGAATGCTGTTTTTGACCGACGTTTGACTTCGATCAGCAAGGGGTTCATTTAAGACGCTAGTATCGACCGCAGGAACTGTGTTAACAGGAGGAATTGATACCTCACTCACCTCTTCTTCAGTTTCAGTTGCACCGGGCTGCGGGCGATCTGAGTAAGTGATATTACCCTCTGCGTCTACCCACTTATACATTTCAGCAGAAGCGCTAAAAGACAAAATAACAATGATAAAAATAGAAATTATTTTCATTAATTTCGACCCTAGAATAAGTACTGTTTAGATACACCTTTTTTAGGATAGTTGCAAAAAAAACGCCCCAAAAGGGGCGTTTTTTTAGTCTAAGTGGATGTGTTTAAAATAACACTACAAGTACTTTTAACAGCTGTAGTACATCTCAAATTCAACTGGATGAGTCGCTTGACGTAATGCAGTGACTTCTTCCATCTTAAGATCGATATAACCATCGATGGCATCATCAGTGAATACACCGCCTGCCTTTAGGAATTCTCGATCTGCATCCAAAGCCTCTAAAGCTTCATCTAATGAAGCACATACTTTAGGTATAGCATCTTCTTCTTCAGGAGGTAAGTCATATAGATCCTTATCATTCGGCGGGCCTGGATCAATTTGATTTTGAATACCATCAATACCAGCCATTAACATTGCAGCAAATGTTAAGTACGGATTAGCTGATGCATCACCAAATCGAACTTCAATACGTCGTCCCTTTGGATTTGACTCAAACGGAATTCGGATTGAAGCAGATCGGTTACGAGCTGAATAAGCTAGCATTACGGGTGCTTCAAATCCCGGAACTAATCGCTTATAACTGTTTGTTGATCCGTTAGAGAATGCGTTGATGGCTTTGGCATGCTTAAGAATTCCACCTATGTAGTAAAGTGCAGTTTGAGATAGGTTTCCATAACCATCACCTGCAAATAGGTTTTCACCATCTTTGGCAAGTGACATATGAACATGCATACCATTACCGTTATCACCTACTAATGGCTTGGGCATGAATGTGGCAGTTTTACCGTAATTATGCGCTACATTTAAAACAACATATTTAAGAATTTGGTTCCAATCAGCACGTACCGTTAATGTATTAAACTTGGAACCAATTTCACATTGACCTGCAGTTCCCACTTCGTGATGGTGTACTTCAGTTTCAACACCCATTTCTTCCATTACTTGGCACATTGCAGCACGCGCGTCCTGTAATGAATCAACTGGTGGCACAGGGAAATAACCACCTTTAACACCCGGACGGTGACCGGTGTTTCCTTCTTCGAAAATTTTGTTGGTATTCCATGCGGCTTCGTCAGAATCAATTGCGAATGAGGCACCGCCCATTTCATTTGACCAACGCACATCATCAAATACAAAAAACTCAGGCTCAGGACCGAAGTACGCGGTATCGCCAATGCCGGAGGATTTGAGATAATCTTCAGCACGTTTGGCCACTGAACGAGGGTCACGCTCATATCCTTGCATGGTTGCAGGTTCTAAAATATCGCAACGTAAGATTAAAGTTGGATCACTAAAGAATGGATCCATAACAGCCGTAGATGGCTCAGGCATTAGAATCATGTCTGACTCATTAATCCCCTTCCACCCTGCAATTGAAGAACCATCAAACATTTTGCCTGACTCAAAAACACTTTCATCGACAGTATGCGAAGGTACTGTTACATGCTGTTCTTTACCACGTGTGTCTGTGAAACGAAAATCGACGAAACGTACGTCGTTATCTTTTATCATTTTTAATACGTCACCTGCGGACATTTGAAACTCCTATTATTATGTTGATTAACCGCTTAATTAGCCGAACGAGTAAATTTTTAATCTTTGTTATTTAGCATAGTCATTTGCATGATGCGTGCCAGCTATAAAAGCTGTAAAAACAGATACTTAATGATTACAAAGGGTGATTATCTGATCGTAAGAGCACATTTATGGTGCATTTTAGTTTTTGCTGCATTTCTATAGTGCAACTTGATAGTAATTATACTTCCTCAGCTCATAAAATCACTCTTTCTAAAGTACTCATAGTTATTTTATGAAAATATCTTCCAGATCCTTCTGCGTGCCAAAGTTTGTCGACTAGCGCCCATTTATGGTGGAAATTTGTTTCAATTTCAGTTCATATTTATTTGGCGAGGAAATGCTTGTCGGGTTTTCACCACATTCTATAAATAAAATATCTATATAAAACAAAGCGTTATATTTGTAAGATTAATTCTCAGCAATAATTTGGCACAAGCATTGCACCAATTTTGATGTGTTTTGACACCCATTGCTGTGCTTATTTAGCTCAAAGGACTGAGTCTATTAATGGCACATGAAGGTGTCGAAATAGGAGTCTTCAAAGTGGCTGGGCAAGAAGCTCCAATTGAATTACTCAAGCTCAGGGAGGGCATAGCTCCTAAAGGATTATGAGCGATGTGCAAGGACTTGAGATTTCATGGAAGACCTATAAATTTCAGGATGAAATCTGTCATGACAAGGACGTCATCTGACGGACTTACATCGCTGAGATAAATATCTATTCAAATTTTCATATTCTCTGTTGGCAAGAAGTAAACCAAGCCTTCTTCGTTGATGTACAATCCACGCCTTCCATATCCCGATGTTTATGCCCGTGAGCAAGTGCACTTCATTTCAATCCTTAATTTTATCTCTGCAACAATTCTGGTCAGAACAAGGTTGTGTATTGCTACAACCATTCGATAAAGAAATGGGAGCTGGCACCTTTCACCCAGGTACATTTTTGAGATCGATAGGCCCTGAACCTTGGAATGCCGCTTATGCACAACCTTGCCGTCGACCTACTGATGGTCGTTATGGTGATAATCCAAATCGCTTGCAACACTATTATCAGTTTCAAGTTGTTATGAAACCATCTCCAGACAATATTCAAGACCTGTATTTAGAATCATTAAAGCGAATAGGCATCGATCCGCTTGAACATGATATCCGTTTCGTTGAAGACAACTGGGAATCCCCCACGCTGGGTGCTTGGGGCCTTGGTTGGGAAGTCTGGCTTAATGGCATGGAAGTCTCACAGTTCACTTATTTCCAACAAGTCGGCGGAATCAACTGCAAGCCCATAACTGGAGAAATTACTTATGGCCTAGAGCGCTTAGCGATGTACTTGCAAGCTAAAGAAAATATATATGAGCTCAACTGGAATGATGATACAAATCATCTGGTGAGCTATGGTGACATTTTCCACCAAAATGAAGTTGAACAATCTACCTATAACTTTGAACAAGCCAATACTTCAGACTTATTTAGTGAGTTTGATGTAAGCGAAAAAGAATGCTTACGCCTAATTGAATGTGGGCTTTCATTGCCTGCATATGAACAAGTTCTCAAAGCATCCCATTTGTTTAATCTACTTGATGCTCGCCAAGTGATTTCTGTCACTGAAAGACAACAATATATTTTACGTATTCGAACTTTGGCACGTTCAGTGGCTAATGCTTATTTAGAGAGTCGAGAAAAACTTGGCTTCCCCATGTTGCAGAAATAAAGACTCATGAAAAAAGAAACATTACTCATAGAAATAGGGACAGAAGAGTTACCACCCACTACAGCTAAGAGTTTAAGCGATGCTTTTACCACATCTATAATTGAACAGTTAACAGCATCAGGCATTTCTATGGACGAAGTAACGCCTTATGTAACACCACGTCGTATTGCTGTTGTGATAAGTAATGTAACAGAAAAACAATCCGATCATGAAGTAGAGCGCAAAGGTCCTTCTGTCAAAGCCGCTTATGATGCAGACGGTAATCCCACAAAAGCTGCATTAGGATTTGCAAAGTCTTGTGGCGTTGATATGCAAGACTTACAAACGCTCGATACCGATAAAGGTGCATGGCTTTATTTTAAAATTACCGAACAAGGAAAGTCACTTACAGACCTGATACCTACAATTATTGAGCAAGCATTAAAAAAATTACCTATCCCAAAACCGATGCGCTGGGGCGATTATGATGTTGACTTCGTTCGACCAATTCATTGGGTGATCGTCATGCATGGCAGTCAAGTAATCCCATGCAGCATTAAAAATATTCAAGCCTCAAATAAAACCTATGGTCATCGCTTTCACGCACCTCAAGAAATTAATTTGCAACATGCGGATGACTATTCAGATGAATTATATAAAGCTAAAGTCATTGCAGGCTTTAAAGAGAGGCGTGCGGCAATTAATACTTTACTTAAATATGCCTCTGAAAAACATGAGGGTGATCTTGATTTTAGTGATGCACTATTAGACGAGGTAACCAATCTTGTTGAATGGCCTATGGCAGTGGTTGGCGACTTCGATGAGAAATTTTTAGCAATCCCCCAAGAGGTATTAGTTGCAACCATGCAAGATGCACAACGTTATTTTCCTCTTTATTCTAAAGACAAGTTAATTCCAAAATTTATTGTAGTTGCTAATATTGAGAGTACCAATCCAGAAACTGTTAAACATGGTAATGAACGTGTGATTAAGCCACGCTTTGAGGATGCGGGTTTCTTCTGGATGCGTGACAGGCAAAATTCATTAGCAAGCCGCAGCGATGAACTCAAAGGAATTTTATTTGAAAAACAATTAGGCTCAATACAGGAAAAGACTCAACGCATATCAGCACTTGCGGAATATCTTTGCAAAGCAATGAATCTCCCAAGTGAAAATTCAGTACGTGCATCCTATCTATGTAAAAATGATTTACTCAGCAATATGGTAAATGAGTTCCCTAAATTACAGGGTATTATGGGTCGGTACTATGCGGAAAATGATGGGGAAGTAGATGAAGTAGCGATAGCCATTGAAGAACATTATCAGCCTTTGCAATCAGGTAGCAAACTACCCACTACAATTACTGGAAAAATTGTTGCTGTATGCGATCGTATTGATACCTTAGTTGGAATATTTGCCACCGGCAAAAAGCCAACAGGAGTTAAAGATCCTTATGCTTTACGTCGCGCAGCGCTGAGCGTGATTCGCATTTCAGTTGAAGGACAATTGGATTTTGATTTATTGAATTTAATAAAAGAATCCGCTCACTTATTACAAAATAAACTCGATGCATCTGCGAGCGTCGATGAAGTATTTGATTATATTTTGGAACGCTTACGTGGATATTTTCAAGATCAAGGCATTCCACCAGATACGTTTGAATCCGTTCGCAGCATTCGTCCTACTCGCTTGATGGATTTTGCAGAACGCATTAAAGCAGTAGAGCACTTTCGCACAATCCCAGTATCTCAGAGTTTAGCTGCAGCCAATAAGCGTATTCATAACATCCTTAAAAAATCTCAAACTAATAGCGAAAGTTTAGATATAACGTTATTAAAAGAGAATGCTGAAAAAGCCTTATATGAACAAATCATTAAAACAGAAGCACTCGTAGACCCGAAATTTTCTGTAAGAGATTACACCGGCGCATTATCTGATCTTGCAAAATTAAAACCTGAAGTCGATCAGTTTTTTGATGAAGTCATGGTGATGGACGAAGATCTAGCAATTCGAAGCAACCGTATTGCGTTGTTAACTAAACTAAACTGTTTATTCTCTACTGCTGCAGATATTTCTCAGCTGCAAAGTTAGTAAACTATGGAAGCTATCATTCTTGATCGTGACGGCGTTATTAATCATGATAGTGCAGATTATATAAAAACACCTGATGAATGGTATGCAATTGACGGCAGTCTTGAGTCAATTGCACGTTTAACTAAAGCCAACATAAAAGTATTCATTGCAAGCAATCAATCTGGTCTTGCGCGCGGTCTTTTTGACTATGAAATGCTTTTTTCAATGCATAAAAAATTATCACATGAAGTTGAAACCTTAGGTGGCAGAGTCAATGGCTTTTTCTTTTGTCCCTACTTGAGCGGACCTGATCGCAAACCTCAACCTGGGTTATTAAAAGACATTGCTGCACGTGCTCATATCACACTTAAAGGAATACCTTTTATTGGCGATACCATGCGTGATATTGAAGCCGCTCTGGCGGTAAATGCTAAACCAATGCTTGTATTAACTGGTAAAGGAGAAGTAACTTTTAAAAGTGGTGAAGTACCGGATAATGTGGAAGTCTACGAAAATTTATATGAAGCGGTAGACAACTTGCTAAAAGATAGTAATTAAATGCAAGCATTACGTTCTGCATTATTTTTAATCATTATGATGATTTCGACTTTACTTTGGGTCATTCCTTGTATTGTCGCACGATTATTTCCTTACCGAATTTGTTTTTCTATTGTTTCAAGTTGGTGTTGGTTTAATACAATAGCGGCCAAGTATATTTGTGAAGTAAATTATGAAATAAAGGGCTTAGAAAATATACCAGATCAACCCTGTATTATTATGTCTAACCATCAGTCTACGTGGGAAACGCTTGCCTTCCCTACAATATTCCCAACCTTAACTTGGGTGATAAAGAAAGAATTACTCCGTATCCCGTTATTTGGTTGGGGGATTGCGTCGACCCAACCGATTGCTTTAGATCGTAATCAAGGCAAAAAAGCCATGAAACAATTAATCCAAGATGGCAATGAGAAATTGGGACTGGGACGTTATATCATTATTTTTCCTGAAGGGACTCGCACTACTTATGGTGAATCACGACCGCTTAAAGCTGGTGGTTTTGTCTTAGCAAAACAAACAAAAGCGGATATTTTACCTGTGGCGCACGACGCAGGGCGTTTATGGCCACGCAATAGTTTTATTAAAAAATCGGGGTCGATTAAGGTAGTAATTGGCAAACCTTTCTCAACTGAAGAATTATCTGCCAACGAAATTCGTGAAAAATATTCAAGCTGGCTGGAGCAAACGAAGCAAGAAATTGAGCTGCAATTTTCTAAATAAGTTTATGGACTCGGATTAGGATGTTGCTGATGTATGTCATTGATGCTTTGAATAATCTCTTCATGTAATACCAAATTTATTGATTCTAAATTTTCTTTCAATTGCTCTAAACTAGTAGCACCAATAATATTAGAGCCCATAAAGGATCGTGAATTCACATATGCTAGCGCCATTTGGGTTAAGGATATTTCATGTTGTTTAGCTAAGTTGGCATACTTTTCAGTCGCAATTGTGGCTTCTTTATTACTATAACGGCTGTAATGTTCGTAAAGTGTTAAACGTGCGCCATCAGGTTTTAAATCATTGATATATTTACCTGTCAGAACGCCAAAACCAAGAGGGGAATAAGCCAGTAACCCAATATTCTCACGATGTGAAATTTCAGCAAGCCCTACTTCGTAAGTACGATTTAATAAACTATAAGGATTCTGAATTGAAATGACTCGGGGCCAGGAATGTTGTTTAGCTAAGTCCAAGTAACGCATCACGCCCCAAGGTGTTTCATTTGAAATACCGATGTAGCGAACTTTGCCTGCTTGAACAAAATCAGCCAATACCTCAAGCGTTTCTTCAATAGGTGTTGAATCTTCTATTTGGTGTTGATAACCAAGTCTGCCAAAGAAATTAGTTTTACGTGCAGGCCAGTGGACTTGATAAAGATCAATATAATCGGTTTGTAGGCGTTGTAAGCTTTCATTCAATGCTTGCTCCATATGCAGACGGGTAAGTTCCGCACCATCTCTTAAGTAGTCCATCATGCCGGGGCCTGCAACCTTACTAGCAATGATTACATTTTCACGACATTTACGTTTTACTAACCAGTTACCTATATACTTTTCTGTTAAGCCTTGTGTTTCTTGTCTTGGGGGAACTGGGTACATTTCGGCAGTATCGAGAAAGTTAATTCCACTATTGACTGCGAAGTCTAACTGCTCGTGGGCATCAGCTTCTGTATTTTGCTCGCCAAATGTCATAGTCCCTAAGCAAATTTTACTTACTTCAAGATCCGAGTGGCCGAGTTTTGAAATTTCCATCTGTTTCCCTATAAAAAAAGTAATAGCACCTATTTCCAAGCTTATGTCTAAATTGGCCAAACGAAAAGCATGATTGCGTATGTTAGAATTGCGCGCCTATTTATTAGTCGATATGACAAACAAGACTAATAATTCTCTATAGTCGCAAAGAAAGGAATTCCATTGGGTACATTAAACTTAATTGGCCGCAGATTATTCAGACGTGTCACTCCATTCAGTGCATGGCTGCATGAGCTAAAAGATCCAAAAATATTACGCGCCGATTTGATCGCCGGTTTATCGGTTGCCTTAGTCCTAGTGCCGCAGTCCATGGCTTATGCTCAATTGGCAGGTTTACCTCCGTATTATGGTTTATACGCTTCTTTTTTACCGGTAATGATTGCATCCCTGTTTGGTTCTTCGCGCCAAGTTCATACCGGCCCAGTAGCGGTAGTCTCATTATTAACAGCTTCCGCATTAGCGCCCTATGCATCAGGTGATCCCGCACAATATGCTGCCTATGCCATTATGCTGGCACTCATGGTCGGCATATTTCAGCTTTCACTGGGTTTATTACAACTTGGCTTCTTCGTTGATTTCTTATCACACCCAGTAGTCGTTGGTTTTACCAATGGTGCTGCGATAATCATTGCTACCTCCCAGCTTGGAAAAATGTTTGGTGTAACAGCCGAGCGCGCGGAACATCATTATGAAACGGTTTGGAGGGTCATCGAACAAGCCTGGCAAAACACACATATGCCAACACTAGCTTTTGGAATTGGTGCCTTGTTACTAATGATTCTTATGAAAAAATATGCTCCTAAAATTCCGGGCGTATTAGCCGCAGTAGCAATAACAACTTTTGTTTCTTGGCTAATCAAATATGAAGAACTGGGCGGTAAAGTTGTTGGTACAATTCCACAAGGATTACCTGGATTTGCTATCCCCGAAATTAACATGGAAGTGGCGACAACTATGCTTACGAGCGCGATTGCCATTGGTCTAATTGGATTTACCGAAGCGATTTCAGTCGCGAAAGCGATTGCGGCTCAAACTAGACAACGCCTGGATGCAAACCAAGGCTTAGTTGGGCAGGGACTAGCAAATATTACCGCCAGTTTGTTTCAGGGTTATGCGGTCTCTGGCTCATTCTCTCGTTCCGCAATCAATTTAAGTGCAGGGGCAAAAACAGGTTTTGCAGCTGTCTTCAGTGGCATTATCGTCATGCTCACTTTATTGTTTTTAACGCCTCTACTCTATCACTTACCACAACCTACTTTAGCAGCTGTCATTATACTCGCGGTATTTAATCTTATTAAATTCAAACCTATTAAATACGCATGGAAAGTTCAAAAACATGATGCAATTGTTGCCGTCATCACGTTTGCCTTAACTTTAGCGCTAGCACCTCATCTAGAACAAAGCATTCTTGTCGGCGTTGTCCTTTCAATGGGACTTTATATGTATCGAACTATGCGTCCTAGAATTGCGATTTTATCTATGCAATCAAATGGCACTTTAGGAGATGCAGAAGCTCATATTTTACAAACATGTCCTAAGATTTCGATTTTAAGATTTGATGGCCCATTATTTTTTGCCAACACGGGTTATTTTGAAGAGAAAGTTTTAGAACGTGTTGCTGCTAAGCCAGAATTGAAATTCATAATCATTGATGCAGAAGGCATTAACGAAATTGATGCAACAGGTGAAGAGATGTTACACCAACTATCAATTCGTTTAGATAATCTTGGCATTGAATTTTTATTCTGCCGCACTAAGAAACAAGTGATGGATGTGTTTTTACGCACTGGCTTCGCAGGTGAGGATTGGATCGATCACTTCTTGCCGACTGAGTTTGATGCCATCCATTATGCTTGGGAGCGTATTGAGCATTGTGATCAAGACCGTTGTGCACTCTCGATGGACGATAGCTGCCCCGCAAGTACAGGTCTTAAAAAGCTAGGGAATTCGAATTAAATGTCATCACTAATTTGATAAATCAAGTCAGTTACTTTATGGCCCTTGCGCAACCCTTTTTGTTCAAATTTAGTAAGCGGACGCTTTATATTCAGCGGATGACGATTACTTTCTACTTTAGAGAATTGTGCGATTTGTTTAGATTGATCTTCCATATACTCTGCATATGGCTCCCAATCACTCGCCATGTGCAGAGTTCCTCGTGACTGAAGTACTCTAATAATTTCTAGCAAAAATTCTTTCTGTATTAAGCGCCGCTTTTGGTGTCTCTTCTTAGGCCAAGGATCAGGAAACCAAATTAATACACCCAATAAACTATCATCATTAAT
>JBCDBX010000018.1:0-24127 GCA_039182865.1 Pseudomonadota bacterium | reverse complement strand
CTATTTGATAACGCAGCTGATGCATCTCCAAATAGTGTAAATGTTAAATCATCATGGCAAGCACATGAGGCAAAAATTATAATTGCAGATCAAGGTGAAGGTATCGATCCAAACTTAATATCTGAAATTGGGACTAAGCCCTATTCCAGTAAGCCCGATGGTATCGGCTTAGGTGCATTTCTCGCACATGAAATAATCCAGCGTTTAGGCGGCGCTATCCAACTCAAAAATCGTAGTGAAGGTGGATTAGAAACCATCGTCACTTTGCCCTTACAAACTATTAAGTAACATGTCGAGAGATATAATCATTATTGATGATGATGTTGCTTTCAGCAATGCATTAAGTAGCGCTTTGGAAAAGCGTGATTATCAAACTCTTGTGACGCATAGTCTTGAAGAATTAAATGAAATTAATCATTTAGATCAGATCTTTTATGGAGTTGTCGATTTAAGAATTGGTGCAGACTCTGGTCTCAATGCTATAAAACATCTTCTCGCCGCGAATTCTGAAATGAGAATTGTGATGCTTACCGCATATGCCAGTATTGCGACCACGGTAGAAGCAATGAAGCTTGGCGCGATAAATTATTTAACTAAACCTGCTTCCGTACAAGAAATTATCGATAAACTTTTTCAGTCTCAAGATAGTGCAGATGCGTATATAGAAGAGACGCCTTTATCCGTTAAGCGTTTAGAGTGGGAGCATTTGCAAAAAGTATTACTTGAACATGAAGGTAATATTTCCGCAGCGGCACGCGCACTCAATATGCATCGCAGAACCTTGCAACGCAAACTTCAAAAAAGACCTCTAAAAAGATAAGTATTGCTTAATATCCCCTGATTTAGTCCATTCATGAAGGCTTATTCATAAAATTGATAATCATAATAATTAAACTATGATGTAATACGGTGCAAACCAATTGTCGATATAGTCATGGGGATAGGCAATGTCACAAAAGAATCGAATTATTCTCACACTTGATGGTGGTGGTATACGCGGTGCTGCCACTGCACAGTTTTTAAGTCGCATCGAACGACAACTCAACCAACAGCATAACTTATCAATAAGAGATTGTGTCGATTTTTATGCCGGCACAAGCACCGGCAGTATTATTGCGCTTGCTTTAGCCACAACAGATCTTTCCGTCGATGCGATTAATAAATTATATAATGCGTCGAATGCCAAAAAGATCTTTGCTGAAAATAAAGGCTTGTTTGAGTTTGATGGGGTGAATGCACCCAAGTATGAAGCGAATGGTAAAACTAAACTATTAAAAGAGAATTTTGGTAATGCCAAGCTTAGTGATGTTGCACCCGATAAACATGTTTTAGCTGTGAGTTATGCCATAGAGATACGTAAGCCAGAAGTCATTAAGTCCACCGATCCTGATCATGTCAAACTACTTGCTTATAAAGTTGCTGATGCTTCAAGTGCCGCTCCCACATATTTCCCATCGCGAAAGATTGCGTTTGGCTCGAATAAACCTACACGTTGGTTAGTCGATGGTGGAGTCACAGCCAATAATCCCACCATGTGTGCCATTGCCGAAGCGATCGAAGTATGGAAACAACCGATTGATCAACTACGTGTGCTTTCAATTGGAACAGGGTACCGTAGAAGAAAAATTAATGGGCCAGAATCACAAAAATGGGGTGCAGTGCAGTGGTTTAGTAAAGGTCATATTCTAGATGTGTTAACCGATGAACATGTTGTGAATTATCAGGCTAGAACCATCATGCCGCCTGGTACATTCATACGCGTGAATGCTGATTTAACCAATCAATCAGAATTGCCTGACCCACCCGACGATGCAATGGATGATATTGATGAAGCGAACATTAAGAAACTAAAGAAAATGGGTGACTTCTGGTACAAAAAATACGGTGAACATGTGGTTAATTTATTATTGGACAAATACCAAGGACCAACACTTGATTGCATCGACACAGAAAGTGGTCAACCTAAAGAGAAGTAAAGATCTGAGTGCAAATTTTGCGCCTAGACTTGTTAAAATTAAAAAATGTCAAATGACATTATATGATTAATGTCAGAATTAAATGGGACGTAGGTCCTTATAATAATAGTATTTTACGAAGAAACTTATGATGAAATTCAAGGTTATAATAATTTTACCTATAGTACTTATTGTAATTAACGGCTGTGTTACGCAAGAAACACGTGAAGACTCTATTACTGAAGAAGACATGAAGTTTGTTGAAGTAAAAGAACAAGAAGCAGGAAATTACTTTATTTCTCTGGCGGGATCTCCAAAAATAAGTTTAGATCAAGCAAGAGAACTATGGCATCAAAAAGCAAGTGAATTGTGCGGTAACACAGAATATCAGAGTTCTTTTTCCAAGAATTTGATGTGGCAAGGCGATATGGAATTGGCTGAGCCTGGTCTTAATGAAGGTGGCGTATATGGGGCAACAGGCACTTTATGTGCAACTGGCGGAGCTATCGGGTGCATGCTTGCCAGTATTTTCCAAGGTTTTTCTGGTGGTGGTAACATGCCTAAATTTCCTGTTGTAGAGGGTAACATTGACTGTAGCGCAATGTAATATTACTTTTTATAAGTTACTCAATCAGGATGCACGTTACACGCACACCTAAAAGCTCAACAATTTGGCGACCAAAAAAAATGATTACACCACTATATGCCGCAATAGCAGCCTTAATTTTTATCGTATTAAGCTTTCGAGCACTGTTACTAAGGCGAAAACTTGGTATTGCTATTGGAACGGGTGACAATCAAAAAATGGAAAGGGCGATTGGAGTTCATTCCAATTTCGCAGAATATACACCCATAACGCTACTTTTGATTTTTTTCCTAGAATCTCAAACTGGCACAAACATATGGATTCATGTTTTATGTCTTACGTTGATCATAGGTCGGTTATTGCATGCATACGGTGTTAGCCAAATTGAAGAAGACTTCCGATTTCGTGTCGGTGGAATGATCCTAACTTTAGGTTGCCTAATTTTCGTTTCTGTAAGACTAATAGTTAGCTATGTTCTTTGAAACGTCGCCTAACAAATCATTCAAGGTTGATGCATAACAGAGGCGCGTGCCTAGCTGTTGCAATCCTTAGCTCTAAAATTATAGATTTCTCGAAATTATGAAAGCACTGTTTACATCATTTCCGGCTTCAGATTATGAGAAGAGTAAAGAGTTCTATGAGAAAGTCATTGGGCTAACTATTCAACGGGAATATGAAGGTCAACCTCATCGATTTACAAACTATGATCTTGGTGGAATGACATTAAAACTATATGAATGGACCGAGAAATATTATGGCAGTGGTCACTCCGGGTTATTTATAGAGACGAGTGAAATAGACAAGGTTGTTGATCGAGTAAATGATTTTGGTGCTAAGACTAGTGGTATTGTGTTACATGAATGGGGAGGTCGTTGTTGTTCAGTTACAGATCCATTTGGCAACATATTTGATCTTATAGATGAAAATCAAAAAGGTGAGGCCTAGGAATTTATTGAAATTACTATCTGCAGTGAATATGTTATGTCATTGACGCGCTGTCTAAACAACTCGTCATATCACTATTAGGAATGTTTAATGAACAAAAAAGAATCTGCTATTCGATGTGCTGAATTATTAACTACAAACCAGTATGCCAATATTGCGACATGTGCGAATCATCAACCTTGGAACACACCCGCCACTGCAATTCCAGATTCAGAGTTTAATTTTTATTGGTCATCCTGGGTTAAGGCAGTTCATTCTGAAAATATTGTAGTGAACCCCAATGTGTTTTTGACATTCTATGACTCCACGCGCAAGCGAGGAACAAATAATCGACAATGTCTTTACTTGCGCTGTGAGGCAGCTGTTGTTTCTGACAGTGTCGAAGCACAAAAAGCACATGAGCTAATTTACCCTAACCTAGAGTTAGATATTGACGCTTTTTTAAATTCAGGAGTCAAGAGGTTCTATCGAGCACGTCCAATCCAAGCTTGGTTAAATATTTTAGCTGAGAGTGAACTTCAACCTGATATGTTAAAAATGCGTGAAGAGGTATCTATAGAAGACATCAAGTTAGCTCTCTAGATGCAAACCTATCAATTAGCTGGCGTCGATCTCGCCTGGGTGAGTGATAATAATCCCACGGCC
Source organism: Pseudomonadota bacterium (assembly GCA_039182865.1). GTDB lineage: Bacteria > Pseudomonadota > Gammaproteobacteria > UBA4575 > UBA4575 > UBA1858. The sequence goes on along the minus strand of JBCDBX010000018.1, from coordinate 19,996 downwards.
ATCGCTTATGGGTTTTTATCAAATAATCAGCTAATAGTTAACGCAATTAATCAAGATCTATTTGGTGTTGAATCTATTCTCGATTCTCTTGGTAGCACAAACGACCTTCATGGCATTGCCATTGATGCATCGTTGATAATAAATAATCAAACAGGGCAACGCGCTTGTGAAAGACTAATTGGCAAAGCTTATGCTAAAAAGAAAGCTACATGCCATGCTTCAAATTTAACACTTTATCCTGATGCTGACAGTGTGAATCTCAGTCAGAAGTTATGCGAATTAGGTTTTACACATATTGGTAATCGAAAATCACCTTGGCAACTGGAGTGTTATCCGCACCCGGCCATTATTGAAATATTTAGTCTGGATGAACGTCATCAATATAAAAAAGGATCTGTCGAAGATAAACGCCGAGGTCAATGCGAGCTAGCAGATATGTTAATGTTGCTTGCCCAATCAAAAGTTTTAAGACTAGTTGTCCCTGAAGAATTTAGACAGTATTTCGATAATCAGATTATCCGATCTCTTCGAGGAAGTAAGCTCAAGCATAATGAAGATGTACTGGATGCGATTGTTTGTCTTTACGTTGCAGGTTTGTATCAAATAGGAAATCGAGAAAAAGTGTTTGGTGGTATAGAAGAGGGCTATATTTATGTGCCGCAAAATATGAATATTCTTGATAATAAAGGGCTCAGGCCAGAAAAACCTACTCAATATTGAATTTCTAAGCGAATAATCAGTTACACTGACTACCTCACTTTAAAACAGGGAGATCATTGTGCTTGTAGAAATAATAATTTTAATAGTCATACTTGCCATTCTGCTTTTACCCATCAAACTTGCGGCTGAGTACGTGGGTGCTAACAATACTGGATTATTGATGTGTATTGCGGCACTTTTGCTGGCAGGTCTCATACAAACTGTAGTTGAAGCATTTTTTCCATTGCTGGAGTTACACTTTGCTGCCAGTGCACTGATTTCGCTTCTATTGTCCGCTTTTGCATATATGGTGGTACTTGATACGACTTATGGTAAAGGGATTGCAATCGCAATTATTCAGATTATTTTAACCTTTGTATTAGTTTATGTCGTTGGACTTATGGGAATAAGTTTAGGAACGATTATGATGCAATTGCAATCATAGACAAGACTTATCCTGAGTTAACACAAATCTTTTTAATGAGATTTTTATATAAGCTTATTGCTTGAGTGAGTTGATTCATTTCTATGAATTCATCTGGTTGGTGAGCGACATCAATACTGCCGGGGCCTAGTACAACGGTTTCCATACCTAGTTGTGAAAAATAAGGACCTTCGGTAGCGAAAACCACTGATTGGCTTTTTGCTTGGGTTAACTCTTCAGTGAGTTTTACAATTTGACTACTAGCAGGCGTGGATAGCGCAGGTGCGCCATCAAACAAACTAGTGAATTTGCATTTTAATTTCCGCCGTTGCGCTATCTCGCTAATTAAATCGCGTAAATTGTTTCTGACGGTATTCAGTTCCATGTCAGGTAGCAAACGCAGATCATAATGCAGCTCGCATGCACCACAAATACGATTTGCATTATCGCCACCATGAATATGTCCAAGATTGAGTGTTGGTAATGGCACAGCAAAATCTTCATTAATAAATTGAGTACCCAGACTATCTCGGTATTTGATCATCGCTTGCATAATTTCATGCATGCCTTCTAATGCATTATTTCCAAGTTTAGGATCGCTAGAGTGCCCTGATTGACCAAGCAAGCTAATACTCTCCATAAAAATACCTTTGTGTTGGCGTATGGGAATTAAGCTTGTAGGTTCACCAATTACGCAATATTGTCCGAGTTTTTTCCGGTCCTCTAATAAGGCTTTGGCACCTGCCATAGTGCTTTCTTCATCAGCAGTAGCGAGTATGGTTAGAGGTTTATCAAGTTTTTTTAGATTGATATCTTCGAGTGAGGCGAGCACTAGCGCAAAAAAACTTTTCATGTCACTTGTGCCTAATCCATAGATACGATCGTCCCTTTGCGTACATTTGAAGGGGTCGCTATTCCAAAGACTGTCATCATAAGGCACGGTATCGGTATGACCTGATAATACAAGTCCATCATCAGCATCACCCATGCGCGCAATCATGTTGGCTTTATTATCTGAAATATTATGTATCTGGACGTCAAAACCTATCTGATCAAACCAATTTGCGAGGAGATTAATCATCTCTAAATTACTGGTATCAAGATGAGAATGTGTGCTGCTAACCGATGGGCTGGAAATTAATTTTTCCAGCATTTCTTTGGTTGCAGGAACGGAAGGCATTTTGCTAAAAAATATTAGTTAAGAAGATTTTTAAAAGAGTTAGTAACATTGGCAAAATGATTACTAAAAGATAAAGCGATCTAGTGCGACTAATACCCAAATCGATAAAGTCATCATGTTGCTTAAGAAAACGGCGGCAGAACCTGCATCCTTTGCTAAGCCTGAGAGTGTATGAAGCTCGCCGCCAAAGCGATCAATAGCGTGTTCGATACCGGTATTGAGTAGTTCGACTATTAATACAATAAACAATGGGAGAATAAGTAGCGCAGTTTGTGTGAGTGTTTCACCCAACCAAAAAGCAGCAGGAAATAAAATTATGCCAATCAGAATTTCTTCTCGAAATGCTGCCTCACTTCTCCAGGTTGCTTTGATACCTAGCCATGAAAATTTGGCTGCATTTAATAGGCGTGGGAGACCAAATGTTGGGTGATCAGCCATTAAGGTTTAAGTAAAGATTGCGCAATTGAGAAAGCTTCATCTGCATCTACTATTAATGAATTCGTTTCAAATAGGCGCGCGATGCATGCTCGATGCAATTTGAGCTTTAAAGCACCAATGCCAATGCCACCAAAAATGCGCTTGCCATGTCTTTCGGTATTATTATCCATCATATCGATACCATCAAACCCTAGAATTTCTGCGGTACCGACATCAGCCATGACTTCTATGCTTGGATGCTGTTCCCATTGGTCAGCACGTAATAGCTGGATACCCGCTTTACCCGCACCAAATACTACCTGTGCCCCATCCAAAGCGGCGGTCATTGATATATCATCCGAGGCTTCCATAGGAATAAGATTGACACCAAAATGTTTATTCATTAATTCGCAGGATTGTTCAGAGCGATCCATTTTGCGTGATGTGAGTCTTACATTGGCGCCTTTCATAGCCAACATAACCGCTGCGCGTTGTCCGACAGGTCCGGTGCCTGCTAGCACCACAGCTGTTTTATTTTTTAATTCAGTGCTACTGGCGATTAAGGCAATACCTGCCGCGGCGGTTGTATTGCAGCCATTGCTATCTAGCATCACTGAAACACGGAAGTTGCTAAAAAATAATGTTTGCACTGCGGCAAATAATTCCTGCCCGAGTGCTAGATCACTTCCGCCAACAAAAATTGCTGTGTTCTTTTTATGCTTAGGTGCGCGTGTATAAATTGCACCTTCTACTAGAGACCCGCAGTTATCTGGTGTGACGCCACCAAGTGATGTCACATTGTCAGCACCGCCATCATAAGCCACAACGGAATCAAATACACTTGGGATTGCATCCGTATCAAATTGGTATAGTAGTTTTTTCATGAGTTAGTTTTTTTATTATTCAGCAAAATATGAATCACATTTAAACCGTTAATGAGGCAGCCAAGACGAGGCAAAAATGATCGAGAAAGCGGAGTGTACACTGGAAGTACATGAGTATTTCGAGATCATTTTTAACAAAGTATTGGCAACACAAGTAGGTTTAAAGCAATTCACTAGCCGGTCCAGCCCAATCCTGCTGCCACACAGTTAATCGAAAGCAACAAAGCAACAAGATTGACTTTCACAGTCGTATCATCTTCTTTAAGTGCTCGAAATTGTTTAACTAGCTTAACTTGTTCTAAACCTATCTGACGAATACCATCTACACGTGCGGTCATAGTTGTATGGAAATTAGGGAAACGTTCACACAAACTAGTTTCTTTAGTGAGATTTAAAATCATTTCAATAGTAAGATCTCTTTCTGCTTTAATCATATTCATGATTTCTTGACTGCTTTTTTGGTCATCCACTAATTCTGCATACTCTTTCGCAACTTCAAAATCTGTTAAGAAAACCATTTTCTCGACATTATCAGTAATTAGCTTAAATACTGGAGATTTTTCTACCATCTCTTCAAGTGTGGCTTGACCATTTTCTCCTCTGACTTCGAGGAATTGTTTGATAGCACTACCATAACCATACCAGCCAGGGACTAATAATCTATTCTGAGTCCATGCAAATACCCATGGGATTGCACGCAAGTCATCAAGACTTTGCGCACCAAAACGACGAGCAGGACGTGAACCAATCTTCATTAAAGCAAGTTCTTCAACCGGACTTGCTGACTGGTAAAAATCGACTAGACCTGGATGTTCCACTAAACCACGATAGGCGATTTGTGAAGTGCCCGCTAATGCTTCTAGTACATCGTAATACTCACCACGACTTTGTAGATTAGTGTCTTGCTCAGAAAATAAAGTGTGTTGCAATACACTGGAAGCCATTAATTCTAGTTGTTGTTCAGCAACTTCGCGGTTAGCAAACTTTCCAGAGACAACCTCACCTTGCTCGGTGACTCGCATACGCCCATTGATAGTGCCTGGAGGTTGCGCCCCAATGGCACGACCTGCAGGTGCGCCACCGCGTGAAACTGAGCCACCGCGGCCATGGAAAAAAGAAATCTGCACACCATGTTGTTGTCCAGCCTGATAAATTTTTGTTTGTGCTTTACTGATCTCCCAACTTGCACATACGAATCCTCCATCTTTATTCGAGTCGGAATAACCCACCATCATTTCTTGATGCCCACCAAATTCCTTAATTGTGCGTTGAATGAATGGTATGTCTAATAAGTTTTCCAATATGGCAGGGCCATTTTGTAAATCTTCAATAGTTTCTAGTAACGGTACGACTAAGATTCTGCAAGACTCAATATTATCGTTGTCCGTAAACAACCCTGCATACTTCGCAAGTAGGTACACACCGAGAATATCTTCACTAGACTGAGTCATACTTAAAATGAATACGCCAAATGCATCACGATCGACTTGATCTTGTAACTTACGAATCGTGCGTAATAGGTTGATTGTTTCGTCACTCATATCGCTAAGTGAGGTAAACTCAGGCAATGTGCTCTTAGGTTCTTTTAAACTAGAAAGTAACCATTTACGCCAAGCCTTAGTTTCCTTTGCAGGCACATCGTCATCTTCAGCATTGTTTTGCTCTTTCCAAATTTCTTGAAGTGCATTAGTAGTAACGGTAGAGTTTTGTCTGATATCAAGGCTTGTGGTATGAAAGCCAAATGCTTCGATACTATGACGAATAGGGCGTATATGATTAATACATAATGAATCACATTTCGCTGCTATTAATCCTTCTTCAATGATTCTTAAATCTCTAGCGACACCCTTTACTGAGCTGTATGCATTTTTTTCTTCATTACCTGTCGATAACTGACTGAGATTTGCATTCAAGCGATTGATCATGCAGTGACAGAGTTGTCTGAAAATTTCGCCAGGGTTCCTTGATTTGATGCTTTCAGGTTCGCCACCTCTTTCCAGCATAGAGTTATACTTGTCATAAAACGTCTCTGGCAAATCAATTGAATGTTCGGCAATACTGAGATAGCTACCCACTCCAATTATTTGTTTAATATAATGTTCAATGGTGGCAGTTGCGGATCTTTTGATGGCATATTCAGTGATTTCATTTGTGACAAATGGGTTGCCGTCACGATCACCACCGACCCATGATCCAAATTGGAAAAATGCAGGGATATCAAATTCATAACCTGAATAAAATTTACCAAGTACGTTTTCTAGTTCGGAATAGAGCTTTACAACACCTTCATATAAAGATTCTCTAAAGAAGTGCATGCCCCAAGCAATCTCTTGTTCTACGGTTGGTTTTTCCAGGCGGATCTCGCCCGTCAACCACAATAAGTCGACTTCATCTCGAATATCTTGTTTAACAATATCTTGATCATGTGCTGTCAGATTTTCATGCTCAAGATTTTTGAGCAACATGTAGATACGATGATGTATTTCTAAAACGGTGACACGTTTTGCTTCAGTTGGGTGTGCCGTGATAACAGGTGAGATTGACATATTATTTAATATTTTTTGGATCTCATCCGCAGAAATTTTTTCACTAGAAGCCTGTGCAATCACTTGTGCAAATGTGCCGGGGACACCATCGTGACCAATTTCTGTTTCAATTAAACGTAAACGTTTTTCATTAGAGATTTGTTCAGTAATAGTGAGTAATTGAAACCACATACCGTATGCTTGTAATGCATAAGTCAACACATCATCATGAGCATCACGTAATTCTTTTTTGCCAGTAATAATCGCTTCGACTTCAGGTTGTCTTTTACGAATAACATCCAATAAAGAATTAAACAAAAGTGCTGATACTTCATCGTTATACTGTGATGAACGATCAGTAATTGATGCACTTGTTGACACACTTAAGAATTGTGTCCAGTTTGATAGAAGTGATTTTATAGACATAAGCGTATTTTCATTTTATGGGTAAATGGACTACATGACTTTATTAATAGTCGAGTAGTGATTTTTGCTCTTAGATACATATCATTAGCACCAGCCCTTTTACGTGCAAAAAGGAGGCCAAGCCTCCTTTTTGCTACATTTCTTCTCATTAGCCATTTTGCTCCTAAGCTTAGGAGCGACAAAAAGATTGGCTGTATTTATCTAAACCAGCTTATCGCGTGGCTTTTCGCCCGCAAAGAAAGCTTTGAGATTTTCTAAAACACGTTCACCCATAGCGATTCGAGTTTCTACAGACGCACTACCAAGGTGCGGCAGTAAGACTGCGTTCTCACAATCGAGGAAACCAGGATCTAACTTAGGTTCACCTTCGAACACATCCAAACCTGCGCCGGCAATCGTGCCATTCTTAAGTGCATTTATCAGCGCTTGGTTGTCGATGACATCACCACGTGCAGAGTTAATAAGTACTGCATGTTTTTGCATCATGCCAATACGTTCTTCATTAAGAAGATGATAAGTGTCTTTACCACCTGGGCAGTGCAGTGAAACAAAGTCTGCTTGCTGTAAAACTTCTTCAACACTCATTTGAACTGCACCAAATTTATTGATGACTTCACTTGTTGGTGGATATGGATCACTGAAGATGACCTTCATTCCAAAACCGAAGTGCGCACGTGCAGCAGTTGCTTGTGCGATTCGGCCAAAACCGATACAGCCTAGTGTTTTGCCAGTAACTTTAGTGGCCATCATATGCGTTGGACGCCAGCCTTCCCAGTCACCCGCACGAAGATGTCGTTCACCTTCTCCCATGCGACGAGCTGCGGAAAGAAGTAAACCCATTGCGATATCAGCAGTACAGTCGGTTAACACTTCAGGTGTATTAGTGACAGTCAGGCCACGTGCTTCGGCAGCATCTAAATCAATGTGATTAAAGCCAACACCAAAACTACCAATAATCTTTGCAGTAATGTTATCAGTACCTAACACATCTGCATTAATAGGATCTGTTACTGTAGGGCAGAAAGCATCGCAATTACCTAACGCCGCCTTAAGCTCATCAGGGGACATGGGGATATCTTTTTCGTTTAGTTGTACTTCGTATAGCTCTTTAAGTTGAGCTTCAACTGACTCGGGCCATTTGCGCGTTACGATTACCTTAGGCTTACTCATTTTAGGTTTCCCTTTAGATTAAATTAAACTGAAAAAACTTATGTGTTTATAGTTCTTTTAACACTTTTTCCATAGTGATCCCCATATCCGATGGATTTGGAGCAACTGTTACACCTGCAGCTTCAAGCAAAGCAACTTTCTCCGCCGCACTTTCACCAACACCTGAAACAATCGCGCCAGCATGACCCATGCGACGACCTTTAGGTGCGGTTAAGCCTGCAATATAAGCAACTAATGGCTTAGTCATGTGATTCTTAAAGTATTCAGCCGCCTCTGCTTCTTGTGGACCACCGATCTCACCAATCATCATGACCGCTTTTGTGTCAGGATCATTTTCAAAGTGCTCAAGAATATCTCGGTGTGAGCTTCCATTAATGGGATCACCGCCAATACCGACACTGGTAGTTATTCCAATACCAAGTTCTTTCATTTGAGAGGCTGCTTCGTATCCTAGTGTGCCTGAACGACCCACAACACCCACATTACCCTCCATATAAATATGGCCTGGCATAATTCCAAGCATCGCTTTTCCCGGGCTGATTGTGCCGGCGCAGTTGGGGCCTGTGAGAACCATGCGATTTTCTTTCTTGTAACGGAACATGTAACGTTTAACCATCATCATGTCCTGTGCAGGTATGCCGTCAGAAATGGCGACACAGTATTTAATGCCAGCGTCTGCCGCTTCCATGATCGAATCCGCGGCATAGGCAGCAGGCACGAAAATAATACTGGCTTCAGCACCGACTTCGTCGACCGCTTCTTTAACAGTATTGAAAACAGGCTTGCCTAAATGTTCTTTACCACCTTTACCAGGAGTAACACCACCGACTAAGTTGGTGCCGTATTCCATCATCTCTTCAGCGTGGAAAGTACCAATTTTTCCAGTAAATCCTTGTACGATGACTTTTGTTTTTTCGTTAAGTAATACAGTCATTTTAATCTCCCTCTATGCGCCAACGGCTTGGTTACGAGCTTCTACCGCTTTTTCAGCCGCTTCCGCTAAGGTATGAGCAGAAATGATTGGCAATCCACTGTCAGCAAGAATTTTTTGTCCTTGCTCTACGTTTGTGCCAGACAGACGCACAACGAGAGGCACTTTCACTTCAAGTTGCTTGAATGCTTGCACAATTCCTTCCGCAATCCAGTCACAACGGTTGATGCCAGCGAAGATATTCACGAGGAATGCTTTGACACCTTCATCGGCCAATACTAATTCAAACGCCTTAGCGACACGCTCTGGAGATGCACCTCCACCGATGTCTAGAAAGTTGGCTGGGTTTCCACCTTTATGCTTAATCATATCGAGTGATGCCATGGCTAGACCTGCACCATTAATCATGCAGCCGATGTCACCATCAAGCCCGACATAACTTAGGCCATAGTCAGAAGCTGCTGTTTCGCGCGGATCTTCTTGTGACTTGTCACGTAGTTCAGCGATTTGTGGACGACGGAATAGAGCGTTGCCATCAAAGCCCATCTTTGCATCAAGTGCGCGAATGTGGCCACCTTTTGTGATGACTAATGGGTTGACTTCTACCATTGTCGCGTCGAGTTCGCGAAAAGAGCGGTAACAACCTTTTAATGTATGAACTGCTTGTGAGACTAAGCCAGCATCTAGGCCAAGCTTGAAAGCAATTTCACGCGCCTGAAAATCTGTTAAACCAACTTGTGGTTCGATTTCGGTACGAACAATGGCATCAGGATTAGTTTTAGCAACTTCTTCAATTTCCATGCCGCCTTCTGAGGAAGCAACAATCGCAACGCGTTGCTTAACACGATCTAAAACCAAGGCAACATATAGCTCTTTCTCGATTTCGGTGCCTTCTTCAACATACAAACGATAAACCACTTTTCCTTGTGGCCCGGTTTGATGGGTTACCAGCGTTTTCCCAAGTAATTCAGTGGCTGCTTCAAGCACTTCTTCTTCTGTACTGCATACTTTGATACCACCCGCTTTGCCGCGCGCACCTGAATGGATTTGTGCTTTGACAACCCACTTGTTGCCGCCAATTTCCTTAGCTCGATAAACAGCTTGTTCGGGGCTATATGCTAAACCGCCCGGAGCAATGCTAACGCCAAATTTTGATAGAAGCTCTTTCGCTTGATACTCGTGGATGTCCACAGCATCTTCCTCCCATGTTAATAATTAAAAAAATACGCACGCAATAATATGACTGCGTGCGAGCAATTCATTACTCCAACCACTTAAGTACGTTGAGATAGTTGAGCCATATCTTAAACTCGCTGTTTTTCAACAGCTTGGATAATGGGTTATGTTGGCTCTAAAAGACGTAATAAATTTATGGTTATTATATGTATAACTAATATTTTAGGTGTACCTTGCGCCTTTGCGCAAGGTACATAAGGAGATATTGTTGATTAAGATTTGCTCTTTGCCGCAATCGCTTCGGCAGCACGAACGACATTTTCAGCCATTTTTGCTGAAGCGGCGTCGATCATTTTGCCATCTAATGTCGCAGCACCTTGGCCTGCCGCAGCGGCTTTTTCAAGTTCTTCGAGAATTCTATGTGCTTTTGCCACTTCTTCCGCAGGAGGAGAGAATACTTCGTTAGCCATTTCAATTTGAGATGGATGGATTGCCCATTTACCTTCGATACCTAAGGCTGCGCCGCGACGACATGCCAGCATATAGCCCTCAGGGTCCTTGATATCACCAAAGGGACCATCGATTGGTCGGAGCCCATAAGCGCGACATGCCACGACTATACGTGAGATTGCCGCGTGCCATTGATCGCCTGGATAATCAGGATTTAAGCCTCCGATATTCACCGTGCGAGCACGACAACTTGCTGAATAATCAGCCACGCCAAAATGTAGTGCTTCTAAGCGTGGGCTAGATTGTGCAATCGCTTCGACGTTTGCCATCCCTAGTGTGGTTTCAATAATTGCTTCGATCGCGATTGAATTTTTAAATCCTTTGGCCTCTTCGATTTGAGTAAGCAAAGCATCCACCATGTAAACATCTGATGGGACTCCTGCTTTAGGAATAAATATTGTGTCGAGTTTTTCTCCGGCTTGTTCAACCAAGTCGATGACATCACGATACATATAATGTGTATCTAGACCATTAATACGCACGGCAATAGTTTTGCCTTTACCGGCCCAATCAATATCATTTACTGCTTCGATCGCATTCTTACGTGCCTGCTCTTTGTCACCAGGAGCAACGGCATCTTCTAAATCTAAAAATACAAAGTCGGCATCACAGTCAGCTGACTTTTCTATCATTTTTACATTCGATGCTGGAACTGCAAGTTCACAGCGCTGTACTCTTTGTCTGGCTGGTTTTGGTTGTGTAAAACTCATATCTTATACCTCGATTATTTAGCTCATCGCTTGGACGTTTTTCTTTTAATTACACGCTTAGCTTTTGGCGCTGCAGGTGCTTTAAAAGCTGGAATTGCTTTTGCTGTTTTGCGGTAGTACTCACATGCTGCACCAGTACCGCTACCTGGCTTAATTCGAATGCCTGCATCACGCATTGCCATTTCGACCGCACCTATTGCCGCCATCATACGCACATCATTATTGTCGCCAAGGTGACCTATGCGGAAAACTTTACCTGCGACTTTAGATAAACCGGCACCTAGTGATACGTTGTATCGATGGTATGCAATGTGAATCACTTCTGAGGCATTAACATTAGCTGGTGACAAGATCGCTGTGACAGTATCCGAGCGCCATTTTGGAGATGTTGCACATGTCTTTAATCCCCATGCTTTTACGGCGCGTCGCACACCTTCCGCCAAACGAAAATGACGGGCATACACATTTTCTAAACCTTCATCTAGAATTAAATCAATGGATGCACGTAAGCCACGTAGCATTGGAATAGATGGTGTGTAAGGAAAGAAACCATCCTTGTTAGTAGCAATGTGGTCTTTGATATCCAAAAAACACTTTGGACATTTGGATGTTTTGTGTTTGGACAAAGCTTTTGGGCTAAAGGCAAGTAGTGCCAGACCTGCAGGCAGCATGAAGCCTTTTTGAGAACCACTAACAGCAATATCGACTCCCCACTCATCCATGCGAAAATCAATACTTGCTATAGAACTCACGCCATCCACCATCAATAGAGCAGGGTGCTTGAGATCTTTTTTCATCATTTTGCCTAGGGCGGCAATATCACTTGTAACACCGGTCGCGGTTTCGTTATGACAAGCGATCACGGCTTTGATTTTGTTTTCTTTGTCCGCACGAAGACGTTTTTTGAATTCAGCAACCGGAACTCCCTCGCCCCAAGGGATTTCGACTACCTCAACATCAAGTCCAATTCGTGTCGCTAGATCAAGCCATAAATGACTGAACTGCCCAAAACGTGAAGTAAGTATTTTATCGCCTGGTGATAATGTATTGCTTAATGCAATTTCCCAGCCAGCTGTTCCAGTCGCGGGAAAAATAAAACACTGGCCTTTTTTGGTTCTGAAAATTTTCTTTAAATCTTCAAGTAAAGGTTTTACTAACTCTGGAAAGTCTGGTGCGCGATGGTCTTCTTGGGGCACATTCATTGCAGTTAAGACTTGATTTGGAATATGTGTCGGACCAGGTGCGAATAAATAATTGCGACCAGGAAAGCTAAGTTTTTGTCCAGGCATAATAAGATGTACCTTTTATAAAGTGATTAAGTAAATAAAATTCGAAGCCTTAAGACATATAGTTCGAAGGCAACGTTAATAATTTTTTAGTTAGATAGGCGCTTCAAGTAATATTAAGCGAAGGTACCATCAAGAGCGCATTTGAAAAAAATAGCCTAGTCTTTCAACAGTGCTCGAAAAGCTGGCAATAATGCCACAACCGGGCATAGTGGCTCAAGCCTGGATAATCGAAGTAAAAACGTTGTTTTATATCTAGATAGAAAGGGATAATACGTTTTGTAGCCTTGCTGCTTGAAGTGTATTTTCAAGCAAGCAAGCAACCGTCATGGGGCCTGTGCCCCCAGGCATCGGCGTCACACCGCCAGCAATATTACGCACCGTATCAAAATCAACATCACCTTGAATTTTGCCGTCAACACGACTAACGCCAACATCAAACACCATGGCACCAGGTTTAATAAAATCTGCAGTGATCATGGCCGGCGATCCAGCCGCACAGACTAAGATATCGGCACCTTTACATACTTCGGCCATATCTTTGGTTCTTGAATGCGCCAGTGTCACCGTCGCATCAATACCTTTTTCACTCAATAACAAAACTTGGGGTAAACCCACTAAAGCAGAGCGCCCCACCACGACAGCTTTTTTGCCACTGGTTTGAATGTCATAGGCTTCGATTAATCGAATCACGCCTAGAGGAGTGCAAGGGACTAATTGTTTTTTACCTTGCAGTAAGCGGCCCATATTAATGTCCGTTAGGCCATCTACATCTTTTTCTGGTGGAATCTTTGCCAACATACTTTCTTTTTTAAGATGAGCAGGGAGAGGTAATTGAACCAAAATGCCATGCACAGAATCATCTTTTGCTAAGGTGGAAACGTGAGCCTCTAATTCTTCCTGTGTAATGTTTTCGTCCAGTTCAACATGTTTGGAATGAATCCCTGCGGCATTCGCTTCGCGATGTTTCATGCCAATATATAATTGGCTTGCAGGGTTTGTTCCGACTAATACAGTTGCGAGGGTGATTTTTACTTGAGGAGATTTTTCGAGGTTGACTTTGATACGGTTGCGTATGTCAGTGGCAACTTTTTTTCCATCAATGATCAAGGTAATTAGCTCAGTTGAGTTTTTAAAGGATCACTAGATTATAATTTTTTTGTGAGTAAAACTCACTTGCTAGAATGATCCCCGCTTGCACGGGGATAACATATTTTACTTAGGCTGTTTACTTGGATCCAAGTAGATGAAGCTTTTACCTAATCGGCCATTATAATTACCGGCAGAAATCATTATTAAACCTTCTGTTTCTTTGGATGCTTGAATTGCAGCTTGAGTGGCTTCGACGATGCAATCCATGTCGCGTCCGTTCATGATGATTTCCATCACGGAGTTCACGCCTTCAGGTAAGCCGTGTTCTACGGTTGGGTCATCTTGTAACAATGGGCAAAACTTTTCATAAGTACTCGCGATAGTAAAGTCATAGTCACTCCCCGCTTTGGAACCACTGCCTGCTATGCCGCCTGGAAAGGTGGTAATTACCCCGTCAACAGGTGAGATGGCTTCGCAGCCTTTTTCAGCGGCTTCAAGTGCTGAATCGACATCTTTACCGAAGAACCAGAGATTGCCACCCATTAAACCATCTGCTTGACCTAAACGACGATCAAGAACGAATTCGCCACCTAGAATTGGTATCCACCACATTTTACGACCGTAACGCTCAATACGTTTTTGGTAGCCGTTACCGAAGTAAGCCACTTTTCGACCCATATGATAATACTGTTCAGAGTCGATCATGTTAAAGCATGATGCCGTTGGACAAGTCATGACGTTTTGGCTAATTCGAACTAGCGCGGAACGTTCTAATGCCTCAACCCGATCTTTGCGAAAACGAGGTACATGAAGTTGCACTAATGCACCTGGGCGACCATCCGGTGTTTGAAAACTTTCGTCTGCACCTGGACCTACATAACGATCAAGACCTGCTTCACAATCACAAAGGATAGAGCTTGATGCGTTACCCGTTGCCGCATTAACCGCGTGTTCAACCCACTTAAGGTCTTTTGCAGTAATTAGAAACTCAGTGTAGAAACTTCTAAACGCTTCTGCATAAGTATCATCGATAATAGCAGTCATTAGTCTCTTCCTTTACCTTCGTAAACAGCGTCTTCAGTGACCACTTTGTCCATATAAACATCGTGAGGCGCAACTAACACGTTATCGAATAACTGTGATTCGTAACATAGCGCTATCAATGGAGATTCAGGGCGAACTCTTTCTAAAAGACGATCATAGTAACCTTGACCATTACCCATACGACCACCATTACGGTCAAAGCCAACACCAGGGACCATCACAAGATCCAAGTCTTCTGCTTCAACTTCTTTTTCTGAATTACCCCACATTTCTTTAGGCGGCTCAAGGATGTTCCACTTACCGACGACCATTTCTTCTAGGCTTTCCATCCACCACAAGCCAAGCTTATTTTCACCATTTTCATCTTCTGTGCAGTAAGGAACGATAATTTTCTTTTCGCCTTTAGACACTTCTTCAAGTAACTCCGGCTTGGTACGTGTTTCAGAACGACAATCGATGTACCACATAATGCAATGTGCATTTTGATACTCAGGGAGTTCCATAAAACGCTTTACAGCTTTGGCACTAACTTCGTCTTTGTTTTCTTGTGCATTTCGGCGGTCGTAAGCTTCGCGACGCATCTTGTTCTTGCGTTCCATGATCGCTTCTAATTCTTCTGGTGTCAGTGACATTCAACTGCTCCTTACTTGATATTTATCTTGGGGTAAAAAAGGGGCTAAATCCTAAACTATTACGCCGTCACTGCCAATCTGTTTTGAGGGGTATTTTGAGAGGATATTGACCAATTCAGGAACCTTCAACGATCCCTGAATTTGATAGAGGCTAAATCGATCTATTAGTCGGTAACGGCGCCAGTTGATGCGGAGCTCACCTGCTTTGCGTACTTGGCAAGAACGCCGCGGGTATATCTTGGCTTAGGGGCTTTCCAAGCTCGCTTACGTTTACTGATTTCTGATTTGGAGACTTGCAGGGTCATCTCTCGCTTTTCAGCATCGATCGTTATCTGGTCTCCATTTTTAACTAAAGCCAATGGTCCACCAACCGCGGCTTCGGGTGTGATGTGCCCGACCACGAATCCATGGCTGCCGCCGGAGAAACGACCATCCGTTATCAAGGCTACGTCTTTGCCGAGACCTTTACCCATAATGGCCGAAGTAGGCGATAACATTTCGCGCATACCCGGTCCCCCCACAGGACCTTCATAGCGAATCACAATCACGTCACCCTTTTTGATGCCACCGTCGAGGATTTTCTTTAATGCAGCTTCTTCAGAAGCAAACACTTTTGCTTTGCCGGTAAAAGATAAACCTTCTTTGCCTGAAATTTTGGCAACAGCACCCTCAGGAGCAAGGTTTCCATAAAGAATCACCAAATGGCCATCTTTTTTGATGGGATCTTCAAAAGAACGAATAATACGTTGGCGCTTAGGATAAGGTTTTACATTCTTTAAGTTTTGCGCAAGTGTCTTGCCAGTGACCGTCATGCACTCGCCGTAAAGTAATCCTTTCTCTAGTAACATTTTCATTAAAGGTTGGATGCCGCCGATATCAATCAACTCTGACATCATGTGTTTGCCGCTAGGACGTAAATCTGCAAGTACCGGAACTTTTTTGCCGACACGCGTAAAGTCATCAATCGATAACTTCACATTCATTTCTTTTGCCATCGCAAGCATGTGTAGAACTGCATTGGTCGAACCGCCTAAAGCCGTGATGACAGTAATCGCGTTTAAAAAAGCTTTACGGCTCATGATATCTTTAGGAAGAATATTTTTCTTCAGTAACTCGATGACCGCTTTGCCCGCATTACGGCTATCAGATTCTTTTGATTTTGAGATAGCCGCTTGAGCTGAGCTGCCAGGCAAACTCATGCCTAATGCTTCAATCGCAGAAGCCATGGTATTTGCGGTATACATACCGCCGCATGAACCTGGACCTGGAATCGCAGTTGATTCAACTTCTTTTAGATCTTTGTTGCTGAGTTGGCGCTTAGCATGTTGGCCGACGGCTTCAAATACTGAGACAACGTCCACTTTTGTGCCTTTATAATTGCCCGGCATGATAGTGCCACCGTAAACAAAAACAGCAGGTCTATTTAAACGCGCTAATGCCATCATGCAACCTGGCATATTTTTATCGCAACCACCAATAGCCACAACGCCATCAAAGCCTTGGCAACCCATGACTGTTTCAATGGAATCAGCAATCACTTCGCGTGACACTAATGAATACTTCATACCTTCTGATCCCATCGAGATTCCATCTGAAATCGTAATCGTATTGAAAATCACGCCTTTACCTCCGGCACTATCAGCGCCTGCAGAGGCTTTTTCGGCAAGCTTATTAATGTGCATGTTGCATGGCGTTACCATGCTCCAAGTCGAAGCGATACCTACCTGTGGTTTTTTGAAATCCTGATCTTTGAATCCAACAGCACGTAACATCGCGCGGCTGGGTGCGCGCTCAGTGCCGTCAACAACAATGGAAGAGTGTGGTCTTAGTTTTTTAGTCATGAGTTAATTTGGGTTAAATGTATCTATACCTAACTATAACGCTAGGGTGAATAATTATAAAAGGGTGTAATCACATTAATTAGAGTAGCTTTATGGACAATATATTTTGCTGCTAGTTTTTTCTTTGTGGCGGCTTTTTCGGGGTTTGATCATAAATAATATTTTCGTGGCCGTTATACACCAAAAATGCTTTTCCTTTGGCGCGTGCAATCATAGTCACGCCTAAGTCTTTCGCAAGATCTAATCCCATATGTGTAACACCCGAGCGCGATAACAGAATAGGTATACCCATGTGGGTGACTTTCATTACTATTTCAGAGGTTAGTCTGCCCGTGGTATAGAAGATTTTGTCATTACCTGAGATTTCATCTAACCACATCTTGCCGGAAATGGCATCGGCAGCATTATGCCGACCTACATCTTCGACAAAAGTTAATATGTCTTTGCCTTTACATAATGCACAACCATGCACCGCACCGGCTTGTTTATAAATTTCGTTGTATTGAGTAATCGCAGCAAGCAGTTCATATAATAATGATTGCTTAACTTGCACTTGCGGTAATTTTTGATCGTAAAGTTTATCGAGTGTGCAGCTAAATATCGTGCCTTGTCCGCAACCAGTAGTGACTGTGCGATTACTTAACTTCTCTTGCCAGTCGCTAATGCCCTCACCACTTCTTGTGATCACTTGTGCAGATTCATTTTCCCAATCGACTTCAACAGATTGAATTTCATCAATGCTGTCTATTAGACGTTGATTGCGCAAATAGCCAAGTGAAAGTAGTTCAGGGTGTGTACCTAGCGTCATCAAGGTAACAACTTCACGATTATCCACTTTAAGTGTTAATGGAGATTCGCCCGATACTCTTACGTCACGAGTGTCGCCAAACTGGTCATAAGCTGTGACTGCGTGAGTCGGTGCAAGTCCTGCATTAGAAAGATTGGGTTTGTTATTAGGCATCTATATGACTAGCTATTTTTTGAGTAGAGTTACTAAACAATAGTAAGATTTTATTTGTACTTATTCAGAATAAGATCAACCGCATCTGATAATCGTGACACTGGGAAAATTTCTAAGCCGTCAATTTTATCTTTTGGAGTATTAGCCGCAGGGATAATGGCTTGTTTGAGACCATGTTTAGCAGCTTCGCGTAATCTTTCCTGGCCATTCGGAACAGGGCGAATTTCACCCGCTAGACCCACTTCGCCAAATACAATTAATTCTCGAGGCAAAACGAAATCTCGAAAGCTTGAAAGGGTGGCTAGCAAAATGGGTAAATCAACCGCGGGTTCCTGTATGCGCACACCGCCCACGACGTTTACAAAAACATCTTCATTATGCAGCGATATACCGCTATGACGGTGCATCACCGCAAGCAACATTGATAAACGATTTTGTTCAATACCTTGAGCTAAACGGCGAGTTGAATTAGATGGGTTATCATCGACTAATGCTTGTATTTCGACTAAAAGAGGACGAGTGCCTTCACGAGTCACCATGATTACACTGCCAGCCGCGGGACTTTGATGATGAGATAAAAATAATGCAGAAGGATTTTTTACACCTTTCAATCCCGTTTCTTGCATCACAAATACACCGAGCTCATTAACTGCGCCAAAACGGTTTTTAGTTGCACGTAGTAAGCGAAAACGATCACTACTGTCACCTTCAAAATATAAAACAGTATCGACCATATGTTCTAAAACACGTGGCCCGGCTAGCGTACCTTCTTTTGTGATATGTCCCACGACAAATAATGTGGTGTTTGTATTTTTAGCAAACTGAACAAGTTGGCCTGCGCATTCTCTTACTTGTGAGACTGAACCCGCGGCAGAATTTAATTGCTCGCTTGCCAGAGTTTGTATGGAGTCAACTACCACAAGTTTAGGTTTTGTGGTCTGCAGTGTTGCTAGTATTTCTTCAAGAGAAACGCTGCTTAATAAATGAATATTTTCTTTATCTAGATTAAGTCTTTCCGCGCGCAATGAAATCTGCTGTGCCGATTCCTCTCCGCTGATGTATAAAGTTTTACGTTGCTCTAGTGCTGCAAGCATTTGAATTAATAATGTCGATTTACCAATACCTGGGCTGCCGCCGAGCAGCACCACAGAGCCTGTTACTATTCCACCACCCAATACGCGATCAAGTTCGCTCATTTCAGTGTGTATTCTGGGTTCTTCTACGGTATCGATTTCAGATAGCGGGACCACTTGACTGGATTTTTTTGAAGAAATGGCACGCACTTTTCCACCTGCCTGAATAGCACGCACTTCTTCTAAGGTGTTCCATGCATGGCATTCGGGGCACTGGCCACTCCACTTGCTAAAAGAATGGCCGCAAGCATTGCATTGGTATTGGATCGCTTTACTCATCACGTGAGTGTGTTACGGGATGAGCGAAAAATCAATTATGGTTGGGCTTGTACTACTGAGACTTGGGGCTGTATACGCACCGTTCGGATTGAATTATTGAGCATGCGTACGATTTCGATGGGATGTCCGTCAATCAGTACAGTTGTTCCAGGCTCGGGGATGGTTTCTAAATGTTCCAGTACTAATCCATTGATCGTTCGCGGTCCATTCACATGTAAATTCCATTGCAAGGCTTTATTGATTTCACGCACATGTGTGCTGCCATCAACGACATAGCTTCCGTCTTTTTGCGGATGAATATCGACGTTTAGAGTCGCTGGGTCATTAGTAAATTCTCCAACAATTTCTTCTAGCAAATCTTCAAGTGTTACTAAACCTTGAATGTCGCCGTACTCATCAACCACAAGCGCAATACGTCTTTTTTCACGCTGAAAGTTTAATAATTGTCGCGTTAAACTTGTGCCCTCAGGGATAAAGTAAGGCTCGCGGAATTCTTGTTTTAGTTCGTCTAAGGTTATTTCATCTTCTACGATACGATGAAAAATTTTTCGTAAATGAACAAAGCCAATAATGTTGTCAAGATTCTCTTCATAAACTGGCATGCGCGTGAAAGGTGCATTGCTGATTTGAGTGCGTATTTCATCCCAATCTTGATCAAGATCAACACCTAACACTT
>JBCDBX010000017.1:0-25922 GCA_039182865.1 Pseudomonadota bacterium | reverse complement strand
CACAGGTTTTAAATAACCAATCAACAGTCGAAACATATTAATGCCAAAGCTACAGACTTGATGAACTTCATCATGATTGGCTTCATCTTTAATGCGTTCCCAAGGTTTGTATTGATCGATCACTTGGTTAGTTGAATCAGCAATACTCATAATCGTGCGCATAGCTTCAGAATATTTGCGTTGTTCGTAAAGCGCTTTTATTTCAACATTTTTTTCTGCAGCATCCGCAAATACTTGTTGTCCTTCAGATATAAAATTAGATGTGAGTTCAGCATCGAACTTTTTATAAATAAAACCAGCACAACGGCTAGCAATATTGACAAGCTTTCCAACGACATCACTATTCACGCGTTGTTGGAAGTCCTCAAGATTTAAATCAATATCAGTAACGCCTGCATTTAATTTGGCCGCAAAGTAGTAACGTAAATATTCTGGATGCAGATGATTTAAATAAGTGCGTGCTTTAATAAAGGTGCCACGCGACTTCGACATCTTCTGCCCATTCACGGTCAAGAATCCATGACAGAAAACATTATCAGGTGTTCTCCAGCCCGAACCCATTAATGTGGCCGGCCAGAATAAGGTATGGAAATACGCAATGTCTTTACCAATAAAATGATAAAGCTCTGTCTCGCTATCTTTATTCCAGAACGTATTAAAGTCCTCGCCGGTTCGGTCGCAGTAATTTTTAAAGCTGGCCATATAACCTATTGGTGCGTCTAACCACACATAAAAATATTTACCGGGTGCGCCTGGAATTTCAAAACCAAAGTAGGGCGCATCACGTGAGATGTCCCAGTCTTGTAAACCGTCGGCAAACCATTCGGATATCTTGTTAGCAATTTCTGGCTGTAAACTTTCTGACTGTGTCCAGTCTTTAAGTTCGTCTTGTAATGAACTTAATTGAAAGAAGTAATGTAGATTTTCTTTTTGAACCGGTTCTGCGCCACTGATGGCAGACTTAGGATTAATTAAATCGGCCGGGCTGTAAGTAGCACCACACACTTCACAGTTATCACCATACTGGTCTTCAGCTCCGCACTTCGGGCATGTACCTCTTACAAATCGATCGGGTAGAAATACTTCTTCTGTAGGGTCGAATAAATCTGTGACTGTTTTGGTGCTGATTAAATTATTATCTTGCAGCTTCTTAAAAATGCTGGAGGAAATCTCGCGATTTTCATCAGAGTGCGTGCTGTGAAAATTGTCGAATGCGATATGAAAATCGGCAAAGTCTTTTTCGTGTTCTTCTTTAGTCTTGGCAATTAATTCTTCTGGCGTAATCCCTTCGTGTTGTGCGCGAATCATAATCGGTGTGCCATGCGCATCGTCTGCACAGACATAAATAGACTGATGTCCACACATTTTTTGAAAGCGCACCCAAATGTCGGTTTGAATGTATTCGACTAAGTGGCCAATGTGGATGGAACCATTCGCGTAGGGTAGTGCGCTGGTGACTAAAATTCTTCGATTTTTCACGTGCTTAGGGTGCAATCAGTAATGGGGTTGTACCTTAACAGCTTAAGGATATAACGGCTAGATTAATGCAACATGCCCATGCTTTGTATTGATTAATCCTGTGGAGAGAATCCTCATATCTCAATCAGGAGCTAGGAAATTTTGATACCAAATGGTTAACTCACCACCATTAAATTTCACACAAAGGAAACCGCCCCATGGCGAGCGCAGAACAAATAGAAGACACTCTAAAAACAATTGAAGACCCCTACATGGGCAAGAATTTTGTCGCGGCAAAATCCGTTAAAGACATCAAAGTCGATGGCGGTAAAGTATCGATCGATATCGAGCTAGGTTACCCCGCAAAAAGCATTATTGAAGACTTGGCCGCTATGATTGGTGAGCCAGTCAGCAAGCTAGAAGGTGTCGAGAGTGTGGATGTGAATATCGGTTGGAAAATCCAAGCGCATTCTGTGCAAAAAAGCCTCAAGCCGATGGAAAACATAAAGAACGTGATTGCGGTTGCCTCTGGCAAGGGTGGTGTGGGCAAATCGACTACCGCAGTTAATCTAGCCTTAGCCTTATCGGCTGAAGGTGCCATGGTGGGTATTCTTGATGCCGATATATATGGTCCGAGTCAGCCACGTATGTTGGGTGTCTCTGGTCAGCCGGAATCAGTAGATGGTAAAACACTAGAGCCGATGCAGGGTCATGGCATACAAGCCATGTCGATTGGATTCCTGATTGATGAAGAAACTCCAATGATTTGGCGTGGCCCGATGGTCACACAGGCTCTTGAGCAATTGCTCAACGATACTCAATGGAGAAATCTGGATTACTTGGTTGTGGATCTTCCTCCAGGTACGGGTGATGTTCAGTTAACCTTGGCGCAAAAGATTCCCGTCAGTGGTGCTGTGATTATTACCACGCCCCAAGACATCGCTTTATTAGATGCGCGCAAAGGCTTAAAGATGTTTGAAAAAGTTGAAGTGCCTGTGCTTGGGGTCGTCGAGAACATGAGTATTCATATTTGTAGCCAATGTGGTCACGAGGAACCGATCTTTGGTAGTGGTGGTGGAGAAAAAATGGCAAGCGAATATGATGTTGACCTGCTGGGCCAATTACCATTAGATATCAATATCCGTAAGCAAGTCGACGGCGGCGAACCAACAGTAAATGCAATGCCAGATAGCCGTATCACTGAAATCTATAAAGACATTGCACGTAAAGCTGCGGCAAAACTTGCAGTGACAGGCAAAGACTATAGTGCTAAGTTTCCAAAGATTGTTATTCAGAACACTTAGTGCCGCTTAAAATTGCAGACAACTTTTTTCATCAAAAACTTTAGTCGGTTAGTTATTGTATTGCTAGTTATACAATTAAGTGCCTGTACGGGTGCTTTGACGAAGCCACTGGAAGAGCCAAAAGTGTTCGTGCGTAATTTTCAAATTACGGATGTTTCCTTGGCGGGCATTGAAGGTGTGATTGGATTAGATATCGATAACCCAAACGATGTGAACCTCAACGCAAATGGACTAACTTACCAGATGTCTATTTCCGATAAAGAAGTACTAACGGGTCAGAAAGATGAGAGCATCTCAATTCCTTCATTGGGAAGCAAAACAATTGAGTTGCCGGTGAGAATTTCTTATTTAGCTTTGTTAGAAATTATTCCTCAAGTCATGCAAAAAGGAAGTGCTGATTATTTAGTGACAGGCTCAATCAAAACTAAATTGTTCCAGTCGATTCCATTTACTAAAGAAGGCGAGTTTAAAGTTCCACTTAATCCTGCTTTAAATAACTTACAATAAAAAGCACAAAGCATGTCGATAAAATCTGATCGTTGGATAAGGCGCATGGCCGCCGAGCAGCAAATGATTGCGCCATTTGAATCTGGCCAAGTCAAACAAGTCGATGAAAAGCGTATCGTGTCCTATGGCACATCAAGTTATGGTTACGATGTGCGTTGCTCAACGCATTTTAAAATTTTCACTAACATTAACTCCGCTGTCGTGGATCCCAAAGCCTTTGATTCCGAAAGTTTTGTCGATTACGAAGGCGATGTTTGTATTATCCCGCCAAACTCTTTTGCGCTAGCGAGTACAGTCGAATATTTTCGCATTCCACGCACTGTCCTGACAGTTTGTTTGGGTAAGTCAACGTATGCGCGTTGCGGCATTATCGTCAACGTGACACCTCTTGAACCCGAATGGGAAGGCCACGTCACACTAGAGTTTTCTAACACTACCCCATTGCCCGCAAAAATTTATGCTAATGAAGGTGTGGCGCAGATGCTTTTCTTTGAATCTGATGAAGAATGTGAAACATCTTATAAAGATAGAGGTGGGAAGTACCAGGGCCAGACTGGGGTGACACTTCCAAAGACATAGTTATCACCATGAAATATTTTTATATTTCGTCTTTAATTTCAGTTTGTAGTTTTTCTAGCTCATCAAGAATTCGCATAAACTTCTTTCCAAAATGCGTGACTTTATACTCAACTCTGGGTGGTACTTCGTTGTAGGAAATTTTCTCCAAAATGCCAAATTTGGTATTGCGGCGCAAACATTCATTAAGCACTTTGGTGGTTAATCCATCTACATTGCGCACCATTTCGCCCGGCCGGTTAATGCCATTTGCTAAAAGTTGATAGACAGTCAGCGACCATTTACATCCGTAAATTTTCTCTAACATATGCGCGCTTTTATCGGGCGCTGTTTTTCTTGAAAATATTTTCCTTTCAGATTTCATAAAGATGTACCAAAAAGTACCTACCTTACCAAATTGTACTTACTTTTTTGATTGTGCTTTTTGACGTTAAATTATCTCAAATCATTTACAAATACAGGAGATAATGAATGAGTCATAAAGAAGCTGCAATTATCATTGGTGGTTCAAGTGGTATTGGTTTGGCCAGTGCTAAAAAATTAGTTGATCAAGGCATCGATACCATCATCCTTGGTAATAATAATAGCAAGTTAGGAAAGGCGAAAACACAACTAGGCAATAATGCCATGGTAGAAACCTTACAGGCCAACCTTTACCATGAAAAAGATGTAGCCGGCATAATTGAAGCTATAGATAATGAACCGCGACACTTGAAGTTCTTAGTTAATGCCGCAGGTTATTTTAATCCCAAGCCATTCATTGATCATAAAGTCGAAGACTATGATATCTATATGGACTTAAACAGAGCGACTTTTTTTATTTCACAAGCTGTAGCTAAAAACATGGTGAATCATGGAGGTGGCTCGATAGTGCATGTTGGCTCGATGTGGGCGAAGCAAGCGATTAAAGCCACACCGTCTTCGGCATACTCCATGGCAAAGGCAGGCTTACATGCATTAACACAACACATGGCCATGGAATTAGCAGATCACAATATTCGCGTGAACGCTGTTTCTCCAGCCGTGGTTAAAACACCTATCTATGAAAACTTTATAGACCCCAGTGAAGTAGATGAAGCTTTAGCAAGTTTTGATGCTTTTCACCCGATTGGCCGTGTAGGATCATCAGTAGATGTCGCTAACAGCATTAAGTTTCTATTAGAAGAGAGTGCTAGCTGGGTAACCGGCGCTGTTTGGGATGTCGATGGTGGTGTATTAGCTGGCAGGAACTAAAAGTATTTATGTCGCTGAAATTATGTCATCTCTAGCAGCACAAAAAAGGTGGCATAAAAATTAAAGATGCTTTTAGCACTAAAAAAATATTCCAAAACCTGTCTCAGCTAATAACAATATTCCATACAAAGACATGATACTAAGGGGTATAGAAGGAATAAGCCAAATTAGAACTAAAAAATACTTCGTTAGCTTAGAGTAATTAGATTTCTTTAATTGATGAAAGCTCTCTTGGCTTAACCAAACAATTAATGGTAAGAACCAAAACACAGCAAGTGTCGAATTTGCAGCACTATCCGATCCTGTGCCACCACTAATACCTAATGCAAGCAACGCAAATACAACAGCGACAATAGGTAAATAAATCCAGGTACTTGGGTTATGCATGTTGAATCTTAATGATTTTGTTATGTAACGGCTGCGCTAACAAACGCTAGCATAGCTGTTGCCTAGGTTTAGTGATTTGTTAGACATGATTGTAGCCTCATTATGTCATCAGCACCCACATCAAGAAGCAAAAATGATCAGTGAGCAAACAAACCGAATGACACTTAAAGATAACCGAAACGCTTGACGATAAAGACTTTAAGTTAAAGTAGTAACCAGGTACCTAATCCAAGGAAAGAGGATATGCCAACGACATCGGTTATAGCAGTGAGTACCACACCCCCAGCAAGTGCAGGATCAATGCCTAGTTTTCGCATGGTCATCGGGATAATAACGCCCGCAAGTGCGGCTGAAATTAAATTGGTAACCATGGCGATGGCAATAATTCCACTTACGCTGATGTTGTGGAACCAAATAGCAGCAATAAGTGCGACGACAGTTGCCCAGATCACTCCGTTTAGAAGACCTATAGCGATTTCACGCAGTAATAATATTCGGGCATTGGATCTACCAATTTGTTTGAGTGCATAACCACGAATAACCAAAATTAATGTTTGACTGCCGGCTATCCCTCCCATACTTTGCACCACGGGTGCGAGCACGGCAAGAATGATAATTTGCTCTAAAGTGTCCGAGAAAAAATTGATAACCGATGCAGTAATGAATGCGGTGCACATATTCACGCCTAGCCATACAGCACGACGTTTTGTAGATTTAAGAATCGGTGCAAATAAATCTTCTTCTTCTGTTAAGCCCGCCATGTTCATCATTGAACGTTCACCTTGTTCACGAATGATATCGACGACGTCATCAATTGTGATACGACCAAGTAGTTTTTGATTTTCATCGACGACAGGAGCGGAAACTAAATCTAAAGTTTCAAATTTATGAGCAACATCTGCTTCTGGCTCACTCGCCAGGATGGGCTCGATATTATCTTGCATAAGATCACGAACAAACATTTTGGTATCGTGAGTGAGTATGTCGGTTAGAGAGATTGAACCGATGTATTTTTGATAGCGATCAACAACAAATAGACTGTCTGTGCTAGCGGGTAGTTCTTTACGTGAACGCAAGTAACGTTGCACGACATCTAAACTTATATCTTTACGCACCGTGACTGTATCAGTGTTCATAATACCACCTGCGCTATCTTCTTCATAAGACAGCACAGACTGTAAACGCTCACGGTCGCTGATATTTAAGTTACTTAAGGCTTCATCAGTTACTGCATCTGGCAAGTCAGCAAGCAAGTCGGCTAAGTCATCATGCTCCAAGCCTTCAGTTGCTGCGATGAGTTGTTCCTTGTTCATCACATTGATTAACCCATTGCGAACTTCATCGCCAACATAGACTAAAATTTCACCATCATCCTCGTGATCGAGCATGTTCCAAATGAAAGTACGTTTGGATTGAGGAAGTGCTTCGAGTAAGTGTGCGATTTCTGCTGGATGAAATGAATTTAATAGATCCGCTGCTCGCTGCATTTCACCAGTGCTTAAGGCCTGGTTAATGACATCCAGATTTTTGTGTTCTTCATTTGCTTTAAGATCTGGCATGACTAAACCGGCAGGGAGGATTTATTTGCCGGCAAGTTTACCTATACAAGATGATAAAGCAAAAAGAAATTTAATTGATGTTACTCATTTAATGCATCGACCATTGCATGAATTTTGTCTGGCCGTGTCGATGCGCTTAAAATTCGTTTGCAAGGTGCCTGCAAATTTTTCACCGAACTTGAATTAATAATCGATTTAACTTCGGGCACCGTCGCGGGATGTGCACTGAAGTCACGTAGTCCCATACCTAGCAATAAGCGTGTGTAGCGTGGATCACCTGCCATCTCACCACACATACCGACAGGGATGTTAGCTTTTTCGCCAGCTTGCAAGGTGATTTGGATTAACTTTAATACTGCTGGATGTAAAGGATCGTATAAATAGTTGACGGATTCATCTATACGGTCTATTGCAAGAGAGTACTGGATTAAATCATTCGTTCCAATGGATAGAAAATCCAACTGCTTTGCAAAGCGACTTGCTACTAGTGCGGCCGCAGGGACTTCGATCATGATGCCGATAGGAATGGCTGAGTCGAACTCTTTGTCTTCTTCTCTAAGTTCACGTTTGGCTTGATCAAGTATCGTGAGAGTCGCCATCAGTTCTTCATGACTGGTGATCATAGGGAACATGATGCGCACCGGCCCAAATGCGGAGGCGCGTAGTATGGCGCGTAATTGCAATTTGAATAATTCGGTATCTTTAAGTGAGCGACGTAGCCCACGTAGTCCAAGTGCGGGGTTTTGCACAAGCGGACCTTTATATTTTGGGTCAAACTCTTTTTCAGCGCCTAAATCCAAAGTGCGAATTGTCACAGCTTGGCCTTTCAATGCACGGATAACTTTTTTATAAGCTGAGAGCTGTTCAGATTCTGAAGCAGGTTTGTCTCGATCAATGTATAAAAATTCGGTTCGATACAAACCAACCCCTTGAGCACCGCTATGTTTTAACGCTTTAACATCATCGGTTAATTCGATGTTAGCTTGTAAGTTAATTTTAATGCCGTCTTTAGTTTTAGCTTGAACATCACGTAAAGCTTCTAATTTACGACGCTCTTGTTTTTGTTCTTTCTGTTTGTCTTTGTATTCTTTAATGGTCTTATCATCGACACCGGCAAGTACCATGCCTTCGCTGCCATCGATAATGATTTGCTCGTTGGCTTTTAATAATAGGCGTGCATCTTGTAAACCTACAATCGCAGGAATACCAAGACTGCGCGCTATGATGGCCGTGTGAGAAAGTGGTCCACCTAGTTCGGTGACAAAACCTGCGATGCTTTGATGTTGTAATACAACTGTATCGGCGGGGGTTAAGTCATCTGCAACAATAATAGAGCCACGTAGGGTTTGAATTTCTTTTTCAACTTCATACTTGGAGTCGAACAAAGTTTTTTGGATGAGGTTGATCACGTGATCAATATCATTTTGACGCGTTTGTAAGTATTCATCTTCCATTTGTTCGAAAACGGCGACTAACTTATCACGCTGAATTTTTACTGCCCATTCCGCGTTGCAATATAATTCTTTGATGATATCAATAGGGGCAGATGACAACATGGCATCATCTAACATTAATAAATGTGATTCAATAAACGATGCAATGTCTTTAGGTGCTTCAGTGGGAATAGAATTACGAATTTTACGCAATTGCTTTCCAGCAAGATCGACCGCTTTTTTGAAGCGTTTTACTTCTGTACTAATTTCTTCTGGGTGCAGTGTGCGTTCGTAGACCTCCAATGAGCTGCGTTGCAGCACGTGTACATTACCGATGGCAATGCCTCTTGAAACACCTAGCCCACTGATGATTAATGCCATAGATTAATTATTCATCCTCACCAAAACGCGAAAGAATTAAATTCTGTAATTTTTCAACTGCGGATTCGGCATCATTGCCTTCCACATAAAGTTTTATCAAACTTCCATTGCTGGCCGCTAACATCATGACGCCCATGATGCTTTTTCCGTTAACGCGTTTGCCGTCTTTTTCAATTTCAATCTCTGATTCAAATTCGCTGGCAGTAGCAACGAATTTAGCAGCAGCCCGTGCGTGTAAGCCCAATTTATTACATATGGTTACTTCTTGTTCTAACATATCTATTTATCACATACAAAAATGCCATCATGTCCGCCACTAACGGCTTTATCAACAATTTCGCTGAGACTAAGTTTGGCGTAATTTAATACTCTAATTAACATGGGTAAATTAATTCCTGCGATAATCTTAATATCATTGCTCTTCTTGCATTGATTGGCGATATTGCTTGGCGTTGATCCAAAAATATCCGTCAGCACTAGAACGCCGCTTCCAGAATTAAGCTTCTCTATTAATGCATTTGCTTCTAAGTTAACCTTATCTGGGTCACAGTCAGGATTAACAGATAGAGTTGCACACTTTAGTGGCAACTTGCCTCCGAGTGTGATGCTGGCAGCTTCAACAAGTTGTTTGCCGATCTCACCATGAGTGATGATTAATATGCCAATGGTCATAATGCTAGTGATCTTTATTGTTAATTGGCTTTATTCAAACTCTCTGTGGCGTACTGTAACAGTATGATCGATCTTTTTAGCTAGAACATGTGCAATCTGATTTATACAGTAGACAGAACGGTGATGTCCGCCAGTACAACCGATAGAAATCGTTAAGTAACTACGATCTTCTTCTTCAAATAATGGGATCCATTTTTCCATAAACTCGATAATCGAGGCAATCATTTCATCAACTTCTCTATATTGACCCAAATAACTTCTCACGGCTGTGTCTTTTCCGGTTAAATGCCGCAAGTTCGGTTGCCAGTAAGGATTGGGTAAGCAGCGAACATCAAACATAAAATCAGAATCATTCGGAACACCATGCTTAAAACCAAATGATTGCAATACAATAGTTAAACCTTTGGATGATTCTTCAACGACAACTTTTTTTACTAGCGCACGCAGCTGGCGAACATTAGTCTTTGTTGTGTCGATAGTGAGGTCAGCGAAGTCTGCAATTTTCGATAATATTTCTTTTTCTAGATATATAGCTTTGATGAGTGGGGTGTTGTGATTCGTTAAGGGATGTTTGCGTCTAGTCTCACTAAAGCGTTTAATGAGTGTGTTTATTTCAGCACTAAAAAATAAAACTTCTATATCTTGTTCTTTTTGCTTAAGGTCTTGTACGATTTGGACTAAGTCGTCAATATCTTCATGACCAGAACGCGCATCTATACCAATCGCGATCTTGTTTCGTCGTTGGCTCTCTTTATCTAAACACTGATCAATAAAAGTCGGTAATAGTTTGACTGGAAGATTATCAACACAGTTAAAGTCGTCATCCTCCAAAGTATTAAGTGCGACAGATTTTCCTGAGCCAGACAAACCTGTGATAATAAGAATTCTCATGGCTCATCCTCTTCAATCGACTGTTGCTGTCTTTCGATTAAACTATCTGCAGCATTATAGCCTCTTATCATGAGTAAATGATTGCGCACCGCAGCCTCAGCGAGCACTGCCAAGTTGCGACCAGCCGCAACAGGTAAATTAATCACAGGGATATCTAAGCCTAGGACATTTTTAGTTAGCTGTGGGACTGTTAGTCGATCTTCTGAAATAGAATGAATCGTAGTGAGATGTATGATTAAACGTAAGTATTTGCTCAGTTTGATACTACTATCACCATACATTTCACGAATATTTAATACACCTAAACCGCGTACTTCTAGAAAGTCTCTTAATATAGGAGGGCAGGAACCTAAAACAATATTTGGTGCGATGCGCATGAATTCAGGTGCATCATCAGCCACTAAGCGATGTCCACGCGAAACAAGTTCTAATGCAAGTT
Organism: Pseudomonadota bacterium; assembly: GCA_039182865.1. Taxonomy (GTDB): domain Bacteria; phylum Pseudomonadota; class Gammaproteobacteria; order UBA4575; family UBA4575; genus UBA1858. Next base: position 15,082 of record JBCDBX010000017.1, on the reverse strand, counting down.
CACTCTTACCTAAGCCGCTCTCACCGGTCAAGAGTACGCCTGAGCTAAGAATTTCCAAAAATACACCATGCAATACAACTTTGTCTGCTAGCGCCTGTGACAAAAAATAGCGCAAATGTGTGATCACTTCGGTAGAAGAATCATTTGAGCAAAATATGGGAATCTTGTGGCTATCGACCAGCTCTTTAAGTTCAAGAGGAGGCATTAAGCTATCGGTAAAAATGATGGCGACTGTGTCGAGGCCAAATAGGCGGTTATAAACTTTTTCTCGTTCAGGTGAATTTAGGCCATGCAAAAATCCTAATTCAACTTTTCCAATCACTTGTGCTTGATTGGAATGAATTAAATTAAAGTAGCCCACAAGTGTCGCAGCATCATCGCTAAAACTGTGATGAGAGAATGGCTGTGATAAGAATTCTTCGCCATACCAAACTGAGAGATCTAACTCTCTACCAAGTGAATCTAAGATTGATTGAGGAGTGGTTTTGGCCTGCATGGATACAAGTGTGTATTTCTGTAGGCAAAAAGTCTAGATGGATAGGCCGTGAATCGTGAACTTAGCACTTAGACACTATGCTGCATGCTTGTCAGAAGTGCTGGCAAAAAAGTCATATAGTTCCTGAGCAGATTCACAGTTGCGCAATTCTTCGCGATTTTTAGGTTTTGATAGTAGTTCTGCCAAGTGTCCTAAAAGCTTTAAGTGAGCATCGGTTGCCTCAGTGGGTACCAGCAGTGCGACAATGATTGAAACATCAATATTATCAGGTGAATCAAAATCCACTGGTTTATCAAGTTTAATCACTGCACTGTGTATTTTGGTAATACCATCAATTCGACAATGTGGAATCGCAACACCTTCACCTAATGCCGTCGTGCCTAGGCGCTCACGTGCCATAAGATTTTCACTCACTTGAGTGGCTTGGAGTCCATGAACATTTTTTGCAAGTAGTTCACCTAAGACATCGAACACACGTTTCTTGCTGCTAATGTTTGGTAGCAAAGAGATGTGGTCTGCATCTAAATAAGCAGAAAGTGAAATGTTATCCATGGTGCTGAAAAGGTTTAGCTACACTAAATTTCGATGTGCGCCTTCTTCGTTATGGTGGTCTTTGATTTTTTCTTTATGCTTGACGATTTGTCGATCAAGCTTATCAATCAGATGATCGATCGCGACATACATATCATCAGCAGTGGCATTGGCAAAAATTTTATTGCGACTAACAAGCATAGAGGCTTCAGCCTCATGGCGTGTTTTTTCTACTTTAAGCACGACATGTGTATTAATTACATGATCAAAATGTCTTTCCAGCCGTTTGAATTTTTCGTACACAAAGTTACGAATAGCAGGCGTGATGTCGAGATGATGTCCAGTAAGTTCTATTTGCATGCAGCCTCCTTGTTGTTAAATATGTTAAGTGTTTTTTTATCTCAGCCTAAGCAATTCCAGTTGCATTGAAGGGCGTTATGGTTGCCCTGGCGAAGATTTCACCCTTATTTTTATGACTAAGCTTCGTTAACCTAAGTTAATAATAGCGCAAGGAGCAGCAATTGTGTGTTTAAAATTAAGAAAAATTTATATCTGATGACGAGTTGTAAGCGGTTGGATTATGAACAAAAATTCCCTGATCTTACAATTGCTTACGCTCACTTGAAGAAGCGATGGACATCGCTTCACGGTATTTAGCGACTGTTCTGCGGGCTACTTTAATCCCCTTGTCGTCTAGTACTTGAGCAATTTTGCTGTCACTAAGCGGCTTGGAGGTATTTTCTTCCTCGATAAGCTTTTTGATCATGGCACGAATCGCGGTTGCAGAGCAGACGCCACCATCGGAAGTTCCTACATGGCTAGAGAAAAAGTATTTAAATTCAAAAATGCCGCGCGGTGTATGCATATATTTATTGGTTGTGACACGCGACACAGTAGACTCATGTAATTCAAGCTCTTCTGCCACATCTCGAAGAACCAGAGGTTTCATTGCTTCAGGTCCATAATCTAAGAACTGGCGCTGGTGTTCAATGATCGATGTTGCAACACGTAGTAGAGTTTCATTACGACTTTGCAAACTTTTAATAAACCATCGGGCTTCTTGTAGTTGAGTGCGTAAATAATTATTGTCATTACTATTATCTGCGCGTTTCACCATGTCGGCATAGGTCGAATTGATGCGAAGTTTGGGTGCGACATCGTGGTTAAGTTCAATTTGCCAACGGTTATTACGTTTAATTACCGAAACGTCCGGAATAATATACTCTGGCGCACTTGAAGAAATCTGTGCGCCAGGTTTTGGATTTAAAGATTGGATTAGGTTAATAACTTCACCTAGATCTTCTTCTGACAAATCCAATTTTCGTTGAATTAAACGTGTGTCGCGTTTTCCAAGTGCGTCTATAAAATGACTTACCGTTTTACAAGCAACCTCTAAATACGGTGTTTCTGCAGGAAAAGATTGTAACTGAGCACTTAGACACTCCGATAAGTTCTGAGCACATGTGCCAATAGGATCAAGGTGTTGAACTAAATGTTGAACAGCAATGACTTCATCGAGTTCGAGTTCAGGAAAGGATTCAATCAAGCCTTGATAAATTTCATCAATACTCTCTGTTAAGTAACCATCACTATCGAGGTCTTCGATTAGTGTAATTCCAATGACGCGATCGGTATCACTTAGGTGAATTAAATCAAATTGTTTAAGTAGATGTTCACTCAAGGAATTACTTTCGCTGCTCTCATTTTCGTAAACATCACGAAAAGTCTCTTGTGGCGATTCGCTATAAACATTCGATTCTTGATAAAAGTCTTCCCAATTACTATCTACTGGTAACTCATCTGCAATTTGTTCTTGTTCGGCATTGATTTCCCTTTCTTCGATTACGGTTGATTCAGTATCACTGCTGTCGTCTGAGTTTTCTTGTTCTTCGTTAGAAGGGTTCTCATCATCTTTTTCCAACATGGGGTTTGTTTCGAAGATTTCCTGAATTTCTTCTTGCAGCTCCAGTGAAGATAACTGCAAAAGCTTGATGGCTTGTTGCAGTTGTGGGGTCATCGACAAGGATTGGCCGATGCGAAGTTGTAAAGAAGGCTTCATTATGATGTTGGCGCGTTTCTTGCTTGTATTCTCATAAAAGCAAGTTTACACAAAACTGAAGTATTTAGAAGTCTATCAAGATGAAGGGTGATTATTTGATTCTATAGTTTGAAGTCTTCACCTAAGTAGACTTCGCGTACTTGTTGATCATTTAATAAGTCATCAGGTGTTCCATCGGCAATAATAGCACCCTGATTAAGGATATAGGCACGTGTACATATACCTAAGGTCTCACGCACATTATGATCGGTGATCAATAAGCCAATGCCACGTTCCGTTAATTGTCTTAAGAGTTTCTGGATTTCTAAAACTGAAATTGGGTCAACACCGGCAAAGGGTTCATCAAGTAAGATAAATTGAGGTTCAATGGCTAAAGCGCGGGCAATTTCAACCCTACGCCTTTCTCCGCCAGAGAGGCTGTAGCCTTTGCTAGAACGAATGTGTTCAATTTGTAAGTCTTGCAATAATTTTTCGCACTGATCAAATTGTGCAGACTTAGCTAAGTCTTTGCGTAGTTGCAAGATGGCAAGAATATTTTCTTCAACAGTTAATCCTCTGAATACAGAAGCTTCTTGAGGAAGGTAACCCACACCTTTTTGCGCGCGCGCATGCATCGGTAGTCGGGTTAAGTCATCATCGTTAAGTCCAATTAATCCTTCATCGCATTGCACTAACCCAACGATCATATAAAAAGTTGTTGTTTTACCTGCGCCATTTGGACCAAGCAAGCCGACAACCTCACCGCTTTGGACGTGAACATTTACGTTATTGACAACCTGACGGTTTTTATATCTTTTTGCAAGCTGTTCTGCCCACAGCTTATTAGTTGTTTGCATCAGTATTTTCTTCAAATATCTTAGACTCGGGCTGTATTACTATCTTGACACGATCTTCTTTAGTGCCAGTGTCAATGAAGCCTTCTTCTGTGAGATACAGAATATATTCGCTACGAATAATATTATCGAGCTGAGTAATTTTTGCTTTTCGAAACATCTCTACTTTTTTATCTGTACGAAAATAAATCATTTCTTCTGCTTCAGCATAAACAATATCACCGTCGTCAGTCTCCTCTTCATATGTCGCAAGATTGCCTACAGAAACCATTTTCGTGACTTCGTTATCGACTGTGTAAACAGTGATGGTATCACCAGTGAGAATAGTGGTGCCTTGCACCATTTCGACATCCCCGCGATAAATGCTGACGCCTGTTCTATCATTGAGCTCAGCGGTGTCTGCTGAAATTTGGATCGGCTTTTCGCTGTCATCAGAGCGTGCAAAAGCTGCGTGGTTACAGATAGCAGATAAAATCAAAATTATCGTTATGTTTTTAATATTCATATGTTCCACGCACGTCATCTAAAAATTTAATTTGAGTTCCATCGAATTTAAACTCTAATCCAGTACTATTCATGCGACCCTTTTTATACAAAACAGTCGCAGGCAAATCTGTGGTAGCTATTTGTTGGTTATGGTCCAGTGTTAGCTTATCAGTAGACATGCGAATATTCTGTTCGTTCTCTACATTTACTTTAACATTATCTTGTAGCAGCGTGATGTTGTCCTGATGAAAAACTTCAGCACTGTCCGCAGTAATTTTTGCGGGCGCATCCTGATCACTAGCCATTTCGATTTCGGGTTTTTCCATGGTGGTTATTTGGCGGGTAGTATCATAATATGTACGAGGGGAATAAATGATAGACTCAACCTGGCCGTTAGCATCTGTATTAGTAAGTGTGAATTTTTCAAATTCATGGGTAAATTCATGCTGTTCTACATCGTCACTCAACAAAGCGGAAAATTCAGCATCTATACTTAGTAAATACCTTGTAGTTAGGGCCACTAATGCAATTGCAGCAAAGGAAATCAGAATTAGCTTTTTCATTGTAGATTGTAATTCAATGCTTTTTCTAATAGACCTTTTGCATCAAGAATGAGTTCGCAAACTTCGCGTACAGCGCCTTCACCGCCACGGTTATTGGTAACGACATCAGCATGACGCTGTGTCCAGTCATGTGCATCAGCGACTGCGAATGATAAGCCTGATAATCGCATTGCTTGTACGTCAATTATGTCATCCCCAGCAAAAGCCATTTGAGAAAACTCTAAGCCTTTAAGTTTCGCGAGTTCGGCAAATGCTAAATTTTTATCAATATGTCCTTGCATAACATGCTTCACATCTAATTCTTGCATGCGGATTTCTACCGCTTTAGATTTTCTTCCAGATATCACTGCTACATCTACACCATAGTGAATTAACATACGCACACCGTGTCCATCGCGAACATTAAATGCTTTGCTCTCTTCGCCTGAATTAGCTATATAAATTCGACCATCTGTAAAAACACCGTCTATATCAAATACAACTAATTCAATGTTTTTTGCAGCACTGTAAATTTCATCTTTTGTCATATTTAAATCACACCAGCTTTGAGAAGATCATGCATATTGAGAGCGCCGATGACCAAATTATTTTCATCAACTACAGGTAATGAATTAATTCGGTTATTTTCCATTTCCTCAAGAATTTCAGCGGCAAGTTGATTGGGACTTGCGGCTTTACAATTTGCTGTCATGACATCTTTCATGTGTGTTGTGTTGACATCTAAGCCTTTATCTAAAGATCTACGTAAATCACCATCTGTGAAGACCCCTATAAGCTTTGATTGTTTATCGACAATAGTGGTCATACCTAAACCTTTACTGCTGACTTCAAGTAATCCTTGTTTGAGGCTATTGTCTTCAAACACGGTTGGGATTTGCTCGCCGGTATGCATGATATCGGAGACCTTGATCAGTAAACGTTTTCCTAACTTGCCACCAGGATGTGAACGCGCAAAGTCTTGTTCGCCAAAACCGCGTGCATTTAATAATGAAATAGCAAGTGCATCCCCCATGGCTAACATGGCGGCTGTGCTTGTCGTAGGTGCTAAACCAAGTGGGCAGGCTTCACGCATTACGGCCACATCAATATTAATTTTGCTGTTCATTGCTAGATTTGATTTTGGGTTGCCTGTCAGAGAAATTAATGGGACACCCAATCGTTTCAGTGATGGTAATAAAGTAAGGATTTCATCCGATTCTCCTGAGTTGGAGAGTGTGAGCACGACATCGTCGTTAGCTATCATTCCTAAATCCCCATGACTGGCTTCTGCCGCACTAATAAAAAATGCAGGGCTTCCGGTGCTTGCAAGCGTCGCAGCAATTTTTCTTCCAATATGCCCTGACTTGCCAATACCAATCACGACAATGCGCCCAGATATGTTTAAAAGTGTTTCGCATGCTTGAATAAAGTTATCATCAATTCTATCAACCAGAGCATTGACGGCACTCGCTTCCTCTTTAATTACTTCTCTTGCTAGTTTTTGGGTCTGTTCTTGATTTAATTTAGTCATTCTACTAACACTCAATTGGGAACACTTTGAATATAAAGAGTGGTCTCGAAAGCAATAAAACACAATAGAAATATTATGCCTGTGAGTCTAAACATGCCATTTCCTTTGCGAGTGGCAAAAGAAAAAATGAATAATATTATAGTTAGACCTAGCATCACTGGAAGATCACGAACGAAAACTTCTTTAGGTATAGTATATGTTTGAATTAATCCCGGAACTCCAATCACGCCTAATATATTGAATATGTTAGAGCCCAATATATTGCCAATAGCAATGTCAGTATGATGTTTGATTGCACCTGTTACTGATGCCGCTAATTCCGGCAGGCTGGTACCGATCGCAACAATACTCAACCCAATCACTAAATCAGATACTCCAAAGGCCTTGGCTAAATTTGTCGCGGCATGTACGAGAATCTCTGAGCTTATTAATAGTAAGACTAGGCCTGCAAGCGACCAGAAGATTGAACGTCTGAGGCTATGAAAATATTCAGGTTCTTCGAGATCGGCCCCATCATTCTTAGCCGCCCAAGCTAAATATCCCAATGCAATGATCAAGGTCAGCAACAATAGTAAGGCATTATCAAGTGAAAGTACGCCATCACTTAAAAAAAACCAACTTAGCCCCATCGCGGCAAACAGGACAGGAAATTCTCTCTTAAGCGTATTTTCCGAGACAACAATAGGCGTCAATAAGGCTGTGACACCTAATACCAAGGCAATGTTTGTGATGTTTGATCCAATAGCATTACCAACGGCCAAACCGCTATTATCGTTCCAAGCTGCGACTCCAGAAATCAGTAATTCAGGAGCAGAAGTGCCAAAACCTACGATGACGACTCCTATCACAATGGGGGGTAATTTATAATAATGAGCCAAGCCGACAGCGCCGGCGATAAACCGATCTGCGCTCCACACTAATAGTGCTAAGCCTGCAATCAGGCTAAGAAATAATATCGTCATTGGGGAATATTAATTAAGTGGGTCATTATTCTTCGCGGATTATACATGCTTTGGTTAGACTGCAATTTTATGAAAGCGCATCTATGTCATTGAAAATTCCAGATATATGGCTGGCTACTGCTGGTTCACTAATTCAAAAAGACAACGTATGATGCCTGATAAAATGTTATGAATACCAATAATTCCAATATCAGCTCTGAGCCTTTGGTCGAAATTAGAGATTTACATTTCTCGCGAGGATCAAATCACATTTTCAAAGGTATCAGTCTGGACATAAGACGTGGTCAAATTACAAGTTTTATGGGACCTAGTGGAACCGGAAAAACAACCTTATTGAAGTTGATTGGAGGTCAGCTTAGGCCCACTAAAGGAAAAGTATATGTCGAAGGGCACGATGTTAATCAAATTAGTCGACATTCCTTATATGAATTGCGCAAACGAATGGGAATGCTTTTCCAGAGCGGCGCCTTACTAACTGATATTAATGTATATGAAAATGTGGCTTTCCCATTGCGAGAGCATACAAAGTTACCTGAACAAATTATTCGTGATTTAGTGTTAATCAAGCTTGAAGCTGTTGGTCTGCGCGGTGCGCGCAAGTTAATGCCAAGTCAGTTGTCAGGTGGAATGGCAAGAAGAGTCGCGCTAGCTCGGGCGATTGTGCTTGACCCTATGATGATTATGTATGATGAACCATTCACAGGCCTAGATCCGATCACCAAAGGCACAATCGTTACTTTAATTAAAGAATTAAATGATGCGTTGGGGTTAACTAGTATTATGGTCTCACACGATGTGGAAGAAACGATGTCTATATCGAATTATGTCTATATGATATCTGAAGGACAGATTGTCGAAGCTGGAACACCAGAGGCATTAAGAAATAGTAATTCTGAATGGGTACAACAGTTCTTAAATGGTTATCCAGACGGTCCAGCACCTTTTCATTATCCTGCGCCTGAATATATTCAGGATTTATTGGTAGGCCGCTAAATGCTGAATTGGTTGCAGAACCTTGGACATAACGGTCTCAATGTTTTTGAGAGTATCGGCCGTTCTACTATTTTTATTTTTAATGTCATCCGAGGGTTGGGCATTGCGTTTGTGCGCATTCGTCTAACCATTCGTGAAATTTATTCCGTTGGTGTTCAGTCGTTTTTAATTATTGCGGTATCAGGTTTATTCGTTGGCATGGTGTTGGGCTTACAGGGTTATGTGAACTTTGCAAAATTCAACGCACAAGAATCACTTGGTATTTTTGTTGCTTTATCTCTTGTAAGGGAATTGGGACCCGTTGTGACGGGCCTGCTTTATGCGGGGCGTGCAGGCTCTGCATTAACGGCTGAAATAGGCTTGATGAAAACGACTGAGCAACTTGCATCTATGGAAATGATGGCCGTTGATCCTATCCGTAGAATAATTGGTCCAAGATTTTTAGCTGGCATTATTGCAATGCCGTTTTTGGCGGCAATATTCAGTGCGATTGGAGTGTATGGTGGATATGTTGTCGGTGTTGGCTTGCTGGGTGTAGATTCCGGCGCTTACTGGGCGCAAATGCAAGCGAATGTTGATTTCAATTCAGACATTGTTAACGGTGTGATTAAGAGCGTGGTGTTTGGCATTGCATGTAACTGGATTGCTTTGCACCAAGGTTATGATGCGGTTCCAACTGCAGAAGGTATTAGTCGTGCAACAACTAAAACGGTTGTGCATTCTGCGCTTGCAGTCTTAGGGTTAGATTTCATTTTGACCGCATTAATGTTTGGAAATATTTAAGGGTAATGTGCGTGAGCTGCAACATTAAATTACATGAGAGTTAAATTATGACGACACGATATATGGAAATCGCTGTGGGATTGTTTATTGCAATTGGTGCGGCTGCTTTATTCATTTTAGCCATGAAAGTGAGCAATTTAGCCATTAGTTCTTCAAAAGAAGGTTATACGGTTTATGCTTACTTCGAGAATATTGGTGGCTTAAAAGTAAAATCTCCTGTGACCGTTTCTGGCGTTAAAGTCGGTCAAGTGAAGCAAATTACTTACGATGAGAAGGAACTTCAGGCCAAGGTGGTGTTTCTGATAAATATGAAAGACCATATTTTCTCGACGGACACTTCGGCAAGTATTTATACGGCGGGATTATTGGGTGAGCAGTACATTGCATTGGAACCTGGGGCTAATGATGCGACTCTACAAGAAGGCGACCAAATAACTTTGACACAATCCGCTATTGTTTTAGAGGAAATAATTAGTAAATTTATATCAAGCGCGGCAAGTAAGTAATCCGCATAAAAATAGGGAAGACACATGAAAAAACTTTTAATCATTTTATTTATTGCTCTCATTGGATATACAAGTTGGGTGAATGCTGATGACCGCACACCTGAACAAATTGTTGAACAGACATCCACTGAAATTTTAAAAATCATCAATGAGAATAATGAAAAAATCCGTAATGACCCAACTTACGTAGATAAAGTTATCGATGAAAAAATACTTCCATACATTGATGTGCAAGCGATGGGCAAACTCATTCTTGGTAAGTACTGGAGAACTGCTACGGATGAGCAAAGACAAGAGTTCGTACATGAATTCCAAGAAATGTTGATTCGTACATATTCAAAATCAATTGCCGATTATGGTAGTGCCAAGGTCAAAGTATTGCCTGTTCAAGGCGAGCAATCAGATAACCTTCATAGAGTCAGAACAGAACTAGATTTGGGTAGCGGTTCTCCATTACAAGTTGACTACATCTTTCGCAAAGTGAATGGTCAGTGGAAAGCTTTTGATCTAATCGTTGGTGGATTAAGCATGGTGAAGAACTTCAGAACCAGTTTTACACAGGAAATAAGTGAAACTTCTCTGGATGCATTAATTACACGTTTGAAGAATACAAATGCATCACCTGACAGTGCCTCTTCTTGAAGCTATCTAAATGGCTGAACTGCAAAATTTAAGTGACGGCAACTTTCGCGTTAGCAGTGATCTTACAACGTCGACTGCGCCTGCCTTGTGGGCGCAGTCAAAAAAATTATTTCCGCCGACTCAAGCTAACGCCATTACGATGGATATAAGTCAGGTAGTTAATGTAGATAGTGGCGGTTTGGCGCTATTGGTTGCTTGGGCGCGTTGGGCAAATTTCCAGAAAAAAAAGTTCCAACTACAAGGCGTCCCTCAAAAATTGGATGTCTTAATTCATAATAATAGTTTAGAAAAACTGTTTTACCATTCTTAGCACATCACGCTTTAATTACTTTAAGTCAAACAATAAATGAGTATTGCGAGGTTATTTTTAACATCGTATCGTGTCTGCAAATTTTTAACCTAAAAATCAGTTAATCACACATCATGGAAAAATTATTAGTCACAGGCGGCGCACCACTTAATGGAGCTATTCGTGCATCAGGTTCCAAAAATGCAGTGCTGCCTATATTGGCAGCTTCTTTATTGGCAGATACTCCAATGACCATCGGTAATGTTCCACATCTGCGTGATGTCACCACAACGATGGGTTTACTCGGCGAAATGGGTGTTTGTTTAACGGTTGATGAGCGCATGAACATCGAGTCTGATACCAGCACCATCAATAGTTATGTAGCGCCATATGAATTAGTAAAGACCATGCGCGCTTCAATATTGGTGCTAGGCCCCTTAGTGGCGAGATTTGGTAAAGCCGAAGTGTCACTACCTGGTGGTTGTGCAATTGGTACTCGGCCCGTCGATTTACACATTGAGGGATTAAAAGCATTAGGCGCTGAAATCTCAGTTGAGGGTGGTTATATAAAAGCATCAACAAAAAAATTGAAGGGCGCTCGAATCGTATTAGATAGTGTGACTGTGACAGGCACTGAAAATTTAATGATGGCGGCGACATTAGCTGAGGGAACCACCTTTATTGAAAATGCTGCGCGTGAGCCCGAAGTCTCAGACTTGGCTAATTGTCTAGTTACCATGGGTGCAGAAATTGAAGGTATTGGAACAGACTGTCTGACAATTCATGGTGTCCCGAGACTAGAAGGCTGTAATTATTCAGTATTGTCAGATCGAATTGAGACTGGCACATTTCTGGTGGCGGGTGCAATTTCGCGCGGTTGCGTCAAAATAACTCACGCTGCACCAAGGACATTGGATGCGGTTTTGCAAAAATTAGAAAATTGCGGAGCTTTCGTTGATACGGGTGACGATTGGGTGCAGATCGATATGAAAGGTAATCGGCCAAAAAGTGTTAGTATTCGCACCGCGCCATATCCAGCATTTCCAACCGATATGCAAGCTCAGTTTGTGGCATTGAATTCTGTTGCTGAGGGCTCAGCGACTGTCACAGAAACGGTATTTGAGAATCGATTCATGCATATTCTGGAACTTCAGCGAATGGGAGCGGACATAAATGTGGCCGGAAATTCTGCGGTGATTAATGGTATTGAGGAACTTAAGGGTGCACCTGTGATGGCAACGGACTTGCGTGCATCTGCGAGTTTAATTTTGGCTGGAATGGTCGCAAGTGGCGATACTACGGTTGAAAGGATCTATCACATAGACCGTGGTTATGAATGTATTGAAGAAAAACTTGCACAGCTAGGTGCAAATATACAAAGGCTACCAAATTAGTCGTTTAAATTAGCATGGCAGATAAAATTACCTTAGCGATCTCCAAGGGTCGAATTCTTAAGGACACTATTCCTTTGCTAGAAAAGATGGGAATGTCGCCTGTTGAGAATCTTGATAAAACTCGGAAATTGTTAGTCGATACAGAAAACCCAAATGTGCGTGTCGTAGTGATTCGTGCAACTGATGTGCCCACCTATGTGCAGTATGGGGCTGCGGATCTTGGTATTGCAGGTAAAGATATTTTGATGGAATCACAAGGTGACGGTCTCTATGAGCTCCTAGATTTGGGTATTTGTAAGTGTAGACTGATGGTTGCAGGTAAAGAAAACATTCCGAATACGGCAGGCCGTTTAAAAGTTGCTACAAAATATGTTCGTTGTGCTCAAGACTATTTTGCACAGCAAGGCAAACAAGTTGAAATAATTAAGCTGTATGGTTCGATGGAGTTGGCGCCTTTGACGGGCTTGGCGGATTTAATTGTCGATCTTGTCGATACAGGCAATACGCTACGTGCTAATGGACTGCAACCCCTTGAACATATTCAGGATATTAGCTCTAGATTAGTGGCGAATAAGGCGTCAATGAAAGTTAGATTTGATACACTTCGGACTGTGATTAAGCAATTCCAAGCTGCCATAACGTCATAATAAGAAATAAATAGGATAGAAAAATGAAATACCAAACGGATGATTTAAGAATCAATGAAATGAAGGAAGTCAGCCCACCTTCACAGGTGCATAGTGAATTTCCTTTGTCGGAGGATTCATCAAAATGTGTTTTTCAGGCGCGTAATGAAATACAGAATATTTTGCAAGGAGAAGATGATCGTCTCGTGGTAATTGTCGGCCCATGTTCAATCCATGATACAAAAGCGGCAAATGAATATGCTAATCGCTTACTCGAACAGCGCGGAAAGTTGTCTGAAGACTTAATGATCGTGATGCGCGTATATTTTGAAAAGCCTCGTACCACAGTTGGTTGGAAAGGATTAATCAACGACCCTAACTTGGATGACAGTTTTGAAATAAATAAAGGTCTTCGCATTGCGCGTGAGTTATTACTTAATCTAAATAGTATGGGAATGCCTGCGGGTACGGAGTACTTAGATTTAATTAGTCCGCAATATGTGGCTGACTTAGTTAGTTGGGGCGCAATAGGTGCTCGCACGACGGAAAGCCAAGTTCATCGGGAATTATCTTCTGGCTTGTCATGTCCTGTGGGTTTTAAGAATGCTACGGATGGTGGTTTACAGGTAGCTGTAGATGCGATTGGCTCTGCCACCCGCCCGCATCATTTCTTATCTGTGACTAAAGAGGGTAAGTCCGCTATCTTTTCTACATTGGGTAATCCTGACTGTCACGTGATTTTGCGTGGAGGTAAAGATACAAACTATGATGCTGATAGTATTAATACGGCATGCGAAAGTCTTCAAAAAGCAGGGCTACCAGAAGTCGTGATGGTGGATTGCAGTCATGCTAATAGTCGTAAACAGCACGATAAGCAAATGGATGTCGGCGCGGATATTTCAGAGCAACTGGCTGGTGGTGAAGATCGTATCTTTGGTGTCATGATCGAAAGCCATTTGGTTGCAGGTCGACAAAATGTGGTTGACGGTAAAGCCGAAACTTATGGCCAAAGTGTGACTGATGCCTGTATTGGCTGGGAAGATACCGTCACATTATTAGAACAACTTGCAGCAGCAGTGCGTAAACGAAGAGACGCTAAGAACACAGCTGCAGCATAACTTGCAGTGATTAACTATGCTTACAATTCGGCGTTTCAACGCCCAAGATGACTCCTTTCAAACTGATTTTTCAAGTTTTCTAGAGGAACATAACGAACAAGAAAATGATGTTTCGCAAACTGTGCGTGACATAATTAATAATATTCGTAATAAAGGCGATACTGCCTTAATAGAATACACACACAAATTTGATCGTTTGGATGTGACTCAAGCTGCACAGTTAGAAATTCCAAAAGAAGAGATTCAACAAGCCTTAGATGGAATCGATCAACAGCAACGTGATGCTCTACAGAAGGCACAAAAGCGTATTCAAGCGTATGCCCAAAAACAAAAAATAGAATCATGGGAATATAAAGATGAACATGATTCTATTTTAGGCCAACGTGTCACACCTTTAGATCGTGTAGGTATTTATGTGCCGGGTGGCACAGCAGCTTATCCTTCCTCGGTATTAATGAACGCAGTACCAGCCAAAGTAGCGGGTGTTAAAGAAATCATGATGGTTGCTCCAACACCTGATGGAAAAACCAATCAAACTGTTTTGGCCGCAGCTGCAGTTGCAGGTGTGGATCGTGTATTTAGAATCGGTGGCGCGCAAGCCGTGGCAGCATTAGCCTATGGAACAGAGACTGTTCCCAGCGTGGATAAAATAGTTGGTCCAGGTAATATCTTTGTCGCAACCGCTAAACGAATGGTATTTGGCAAAGTAGGCATCGATATGATTGCCGGGCCATCTGAAGTATTAGTCATTTGTGATGATTCGGCAAACCCGGAGTGGACGGCGATGGATTTATTTTCTCAAGCCGAGCATGATGTATTGGCACGTGCAACATTGATCTCCACTTCAAGTGACATGCTAAATAAAGTTGAAAAGGCAATGAATGAATTATTACCAACCTTGGATCGTCAGAATATTGTGCGTGAGTCGGTTAATTCTTTTGCGAGTTTGGTGAAAGTTGAAAATTTGGATACAGCTGCACAGATCAGCAATCAAGTAGCACCCGAGCACCTAGAGTTGTCGGTAGAAAATCCCCAAGAACTACTTAAAAAAATAAAACACGCAGGTGCAATCTTTATGGGTCACTACACACCCGAAGTTTTTGGTGACTATTGTGCGGGTCCAAATCATGTGCTGCCTACGAGCACGACCGCGCGTTTTTCTTCACCACTAGGTGTTTACGATTTTCAGAAACGGTCAACTGTACTTAACTGCTCGAATAAAGGTGCGGCGGAATTAAGCGGAATAGCAAGCACGCTTGCCTATAGCGAAGGTTTACAGGCGCATGCCCGT
>JBCDBX010000016.1:0-26457 GCA_039182865.1 Pseudomonadota bacterium | reverse complement strand
TGTTGAGGGCAGTTTCTTAACCGATTTTAGCTTATGACCCTCTTCATACATGTTAATCAAACTTGGCTCACCAGGATCTATTTTATTTGCTATGCCATCTAAACCGGATGCAATGACAGCTGCTTGAGAAAGGTATGGGTTGGTTGATCCGTCCATTAGCCTTAATTCAAATCTGCCAGCATCGGGTACGCGAATCATATGAGTTCTGTTGTTTCCCGAATATGTCACTGCATTTGGTGACCAAGTTGCTCCTGATGTGGTTCGCGGCGCATCAATTCTTTTATAGCTATTTACTGTTGGATTAAATATTGCGCACATTGATACTGCATGTTTCATGACTCCACCAAGAAAGTCATAGGCAAGCTTAGATAATCCCAAACTATCTGATTTTTTGAGGAATAAATTTTTCTTACCAGTCTTGTCCCAAATCGAAAGATGTGTGTGACATCCATTGCCGGTAAGATTAGAAAAAGGCTTAGGCATAAAGGTAGCTCGATACCCATGATTCTCTGCAATGGTTTTTGTCATATATTTGAAAAACACATGGCGGTCAGCCGTCACTAACACATCATCATAATCCCAGTTCATTTCAAACTGACCATTTGCGTCTTCATGGTCATTTTGATAAGGACCCCATCCAAGTGTTAGCATTGAATCGCAAATCTCCTTTATTACCGGGTAGCGCCTCATAAGTGCTTGCTGGTCGTAGCATGGCTTGGACTGAGTGTCGTGAGGATCAGAAATTTCTTTGGCATCCTGACTTATTAAGAAGTATTCACACTCAACACCAGTCTTAACTCTGTAGCCTTTGTTATATGCTTTTTCAATTTGTCGTTTAAGTGTCACCCTGGGTGATGCTTCCACTTCTTTTCCATCCATCCAAAGGTCTGATGCGAGCCAACCAATTTCAGGATTCCAGGGTAATTGAATTAAACTATCTGGATCCGGTATAGCAAACATATCTGAATCGGCAGGTGTCATATCTAACCATGTTGCAAACCCAGCAAATCCTGCACCATTTTTCTGCATGTCTTTTATCGCTTCAGCAGGTACTAATTTGGATCTTAATACCCCATATAGATCAACAAAGCTAATCAAGAAATATTTTATGTTCTTTGCTTTGGCTATTTGTGCTAAATCTTTTGCCATTGTAGTCACCTTAATATTTTGAATGTGTACTGGATTGATGAAAAGTATTTAAAATGTATTTCCAGGTATCCAATCAGTACCTGCAAGAGGTACTTTTGCCATAGCTGCTGCTTCCATTGTTAATGCAACCATGTCCTCAGGTTCTAAATTATGCACATGATTTTTACCGCATGCGCGTGCAAGTGTTTGTGTCTCTAAAGTCAAAACTCTCAGATAATTAGCAAGCTTTTTACCACCAATGATGGGGTCAAATCGACTAGAAAGTTTATCATTTTGAGTACATATTCCTGCTGGATCTTTACCATCTTGATAATCATCATAGTAACCAGCTGAAGTACCAAGCTTGCGATACTCATCTTCATATTTAGGATCATTATCACCAATCGCTATCATTGCTGCGACGCCAATTGATACAGCATCAGCGCCAAGGGCAAGAGCCTTTGCAACATCTGCACCACTTCGAATACCACCTGATACGATTAGCTGCACTTTACGATCCATGTTCATTTCTGATAGTGCTTCAGCAGCAAGGCGCACTGCGGGTAATATAGGAATACCAACATGCTCAATGAATACATCTTGTGTTGCTGCTGTACCACCTTGCATACCATCTAGAACTATCGCATCCGCGCCTGCTTTAACAGCTAACATAGTGTCATGGTAAGTTCTAGATGCACCAATTTTTATATAGATGGGCACCTGCCAATCAGTGATTTCTCTTAATTCTAAGATTTTAATTTCTAAATCGTCTGGTCCAGTCCAATCCGGATGACGACACGCGCTTCTTTGATCAATCCCTTCCGGAAGATCGCGCATACTTGCTACACGTTTGCTAATTTTTTGGCCCAATAACATTCCTCCGCCACCAGGTTTTGCACCCTGACCTACTACAACTTCAATAGCGTCTGCTTTGCGCAAGTCATCGGGATTCATGCCATAACGTGAAGGCAATAATTGATAAACAAGTGTAGAAGAATTCTCCCTTTCTTCCGGAGTCATACCACCATCACCCGTGGTTGTGCTAGTTCCTACTTCACTCGCCCCTCTTCCTAATGCTTCTTTAGCTGGCGCAGATAACGCCCCAAAACTCATTCCTGCAATTGTAATCGGTATTTTTAATTCGATTGGTTTTTTAGCAAAACGTGTCCCAATCGTAACATTTGTTTGACATTTCTCACGATAGCCCTCAAGTGGATAGCGCGACATACTTGCTCCCAAAAATAGCAAGTCATCAAATGAGGGAACATGACGTTTTGCACCATACCCTCGAATATCATAAATGCCAGTACTTGCTGCACGTTGTATATCTGCAATTACGTGCCTTGGAAAAGTTGCTGATTCTTTTAACCAGGATAGATGATCTTCTTCTTTTGACATAAAAATCGCTTTTAATAAGCTCCCAAGTTATCAATACTAAAATGATACAGTGTTCTAGCTGAGCCATAGCGTCGAAACTCATCAGTACTTATATTTAAGAGGTTTGCGTTATCGAGCAGTTCTCGCAGTTCAGCCTTATGTTTACTTTTCATAGGTTTCTCAATGCAATCTGCCCCTAAGCTTGATACTTTTCCTCGAACATAAATTCGCGCTTCATATAACGAATCGCCAAGTGCCTCTCCTGCATCCCCACATACAACCAAACGACCTTTTTGTGCCATGAATGCACTCATATGTCCGACGTTTCCTTTGACAACGATGTCGATTCCTTTCATTGAGATTCCACATCGAGAGCTTGCATTTCCTTCAATAACCAGTAGACCTCCGTGTGCTGTTGCACCCGCATATTGAGAAGCATTACCTGTCACTCGCACTTCTCCAGACATCATATTTTCTGCAATGCCCGGACCACAATGTCCATTAATTGTGATCGTTGCTTGTTTATTCATACCGGCACAGTAATATCCAACATGGCCATCAATAGTAATATTAATTTTTGCATCAATACCTACAGCAATCGCATGTCGTCCTTTGGTGTTAACAATTTTCCAATTTGATTCCATTGCTGCAACATCTGATGCATGAAGTGATGAATTCAATTCACGAATATTAATTTGATCTAAGTCGAATTCAGCCATAACAATAATTAATGCTTCCAACTATAAATTTTTGAGGGAACCGGTTCCCAACAGTCGGCATTTTCTGCTTCTGGTAAAACTGCCAATGCTCGATACTCAGATGCCATGGCAACCCAGCTATCAGTTTCTGCAATTACTGCTGGCTTACAGGCAATGGGGTCTCTCATTACTGCAAATCCATCTTTAGTCCCAACCGCAAACGTATAAAAACCATCTAAGTCATAAACAGCTGCGGCCAGCGCCTCATCCAGATCATCACCATCGATAAGACGTGAAGTGATATAACCTGCAGCCACTTCACTGTCATTATCTGTATGAAATACAATTCCTTTTTTGATTAACTTTCT
This sequence comes from Pseudomonadota bacterium, assembly GCA_039182865.1. Classification (GTDB taxonomy): domain Bacteria; phylum Pseudomonadota; class Gammaproteobacteria; order UBA4575; family UBA4575; genus UBA1858. The sequence goes on along the minus strand of JBCDBX010000016.1, from coordinate 22,886 downwards.
TCGTAAACGGTTATGGTTGGACAAAGAGCCATTATGAACAAGACATAAGTCCTCACCGGTAGAAAAAGGATGAGAATGCTGCACGGTTACAGCGCTTTCTGTTGCCATACGCGAATGACCCAGTGCGTGTGTTCCAGTTAGCTCATGAATATTGAAATTTTCAATGACACGTGAAGGCAAGCCTAAGGATTTATATATTTCAATTGATTTGCCAGAGCTAAGTAATTTTAAGCTTGGATGATTTTCAAAAAACCAATCACGCAGCTTTTCCTCTCTTTGAGGAATTACATAGGTTGCTTGATTTGCACGAACCTCATAATCCACTGGCTGAGCAAAAATTTTACTAAGATCATCAGCAAGTTTGCTCCAGTCATAAGCTTCATCGGGTGCTATGAGTGTTATTTTGAAGTGACTTTTATCAGTGGGGGTTCTGTAAATGGCTACGCCAGAACTATCGGGTCCACGTTCCGACATTTCAATAAGCATTTGAGACAAATACTTGCCCAGATTCGACTCAATCTCAGGTGATTTTGAGAATAATCCTACTATTCCACACATATTTTCTAACAGGTAATTAGCTTAAAAGCTAATTTACTATAAGTAAAAAAATATTACTAGTAGTTACTATGGGTTTTCGCTTCCATAGTTGATTATTGCGAGCATCTCAATAGGTACTTTAATAAGTTTCTCAGGTCCGTGAGGCACATCACCAGAGAACATTAAAGAGTCGCCCGACTGTAAAAGATAGGAATTCGAACCATGCCGATATTCCAACTTGCCTTTTAAGATGTAAATAAACTCTACACCTTCATGCTGAAAACTTGGAAATACTTCACTTCGGTCATCCATCACAACTAAAAATGGTTCAAAAGTTTTTTTTGGGCCATGTTCGTAAGCAAGCAAACGATAAGTGTGCCCTTTCTTCGTACCTCTTCGAACCACTTCCATTCCGGAGTTCTTTTTTACATGCTGAGCACTACCAATTGGGACGTCATAATCTTTAAAAAAGGTACTAATGGGAACTCCCAATGCTTTAGCAATTTTCTCCAGAATTTCTAAACTTGGTGACACATCAGCGCGTTCAATTCTACTAAGCATGCCAGCACTAATCTCGGCAAGATCTGAAATCTCAGCAATTGTAAGGTGATTTTGTTTCCTGACTTTTCTAATAACATTGCCAATATGAGATTCAATCAATATGTTGGACTCATGCTGAGTTTGAACTTTGGCTGAATCTTTATTATTTCTATTACTCATGATAGCTTTGAATTATTTGAAAAGGGTCCACATACTAAATTATATATTCTAAACATTTAATTGGCTGATTTAATATAATTCTTGATTATTCTTTTGAATAGCGGAACTAACAATCTATGGGAAATACGAATAAAACTTGGAAAATTGGTCTACTTTATTCCCAGACCGGTGTCACCTCAGTCATAGAGCAAACCCAGTTAAATGCAACATTATTAGCTGTTCGGGAAATTAATTTGGCGGGCGGCATTCAGGGCATTCCACTTGAAGCTATTGTATACGACCCATCCTCAGATCCAGAAAAGTATTTTTCACTGGCCAAAAAGTTAGTCGAGAAAGACAGAATCAATATGATCTTTGGCTGCTACATGTCAAGTGCAAGAAAAGCAGTATTGCCAATTGTAGAAAATTATAACGGGCTGCTCTGGTATTCTACTTTATACGAAGGATATGAGTTCTCCAATAATGTCATCTATACAGGGGCTGCACCGAATCAAAATAGCGCCCTATTATCTGAATATCTATTAAATAAATTTGGCGCTAGATATTATTTTATAGGCTCAAACTATATTTACCCATATGAGTCAAATCGTATTATGCGACAATTATTGGAAGCTTCTGGACGTGAAGTTGTAGCTGAGCGATATATTCCACTAATGCCCACACAAGACGATATAGACTATACACTTTCTGATATTCTGGAAAAAAGGCCTAATGTAATATTCAGCACAATCGTCGGCTCAGGGACCAAAAAGTTTTACAGAAAGTACTGGTCTGCAGGCATGCGGCCAGAATCCATGCCAATTGTTAGCCTTACAACAAGTGAAGCTGAAGTTGCTGAAATTGGAGTCGAAGCTGCCAGCGGACATATTACAGCTTCGCCATATTTTCAGTCTGTAAATAGCCCGGAAAATCATCACTTTGTAAAAAAATACCATGATATGTTTGGCAGCACTGCTAGCACCAATGCTTGCTGCGAGGCAGCTTACTTTCAAGTACACATATATGCAAATGCACTTAGATCGACCGCAAAAGATGACACGGATCTTATTCGATCAGCCACTTTAGGAGCTTCATTTAATGCTCCTCAAGGAGTAGTTACAATCGACAAAGACAATCATCATTCTTATCTATGGCCAAAAATAGGTCGTATTAATCATAAAGGTCAGTTTGATATTATCCATAGCGCCAATCATGCGGTAAAACCCGATCCATACATGGTTCATTTCCAAAATATGTCGAAAAAAATGTCTATAAAACAGGAACAGGTCTATTATAGGCAAACAAGTGACATATCCACACGACATTAAACAAAGCTAATGGCCAATCAGATAATTCAAGAATTAAGCCACCTATCTGCGCTAATCCTGCACCCTAATAATTTGCAGGCACAAGAAATTATCAAACAGCTAGAAAGGATAGGTTGCAAAACAACACATAAATGGCCAGCGCGTGTAGATATTGATAATAATTTTGACGTAATTTTTGTTTACATCACTGACAATAATCCTTCGCTCTCAATACCCAACCTAAATTTAGAAAAATCTAACAAACCGACCTTTATTGCCATTATCGACTATGAAAATCCAACCATGCTGGAGTTGGCCTGCGAACTGGGGGTGCATTCCATTATTACCTCTCCCCTAAAACCCTTTGGCTTATTGTCAACTCTGGTAGTGGCAAGAAAACAATGGCATCAAGAAAAGATTTTTAATCTTCAAATTAATAAGTTAGAAAAGAAAGTTCACGAATTTCGTTATGTTGAAAAGGCAGTATCGATTATCGAAAAGAATAATGAAATAGACCGTGATAAAGCTTATGCATTCATTCGCAAGCAAGCAATGAACCGTAGACTCACTACAGAAGATATAGCCAAAGAAATCATCAATGCCGACAAAGCTTTAAACATTCAACCATGAAAGGTTTTGCTCTAATTTGGTGTGTAAATTAATTCTCGCTTGACGACTATATTATTTTCATTTAAAACAAAATTATAAAGATGCAGGATCAATAGAGCTTCTGCAAGTATATTTGGCAATAAAGCCCTAGCGGTATTGACTCCGCTGGGGCTTTTTTGTTTGTAAATAAATGTTTTTAACTTTCCATCTATAGGAGGAAACATATGTACCATGGTGATATATCAAGTAGTAAAGATACGGTTGGTGTAGCCGTCGTAAATTACAAAATGCCACGTCTGCATACAAAAGCAGAAGTACTCGATAACGCAAGAAATATTGCGCAGATGATTGAAGGAATGAAGGTAGGCTTACCAGGCATGGACTTAGTAATATTCCCTGAATACAGCACTCATGGAATTATGTATGACGAAACCGAAATGTATGAAACAGCCTCCTCATGCCCAGGAGAAGAAACTGAAATTTTTGCTGAAGCCTGTCGTAATGCAAAAACATGGGGTGTATTTTCATTAACCGGTGAACGCCATGAAGAACATCCCAATAAAGCTCCATATAACACATTAATACTTATGAATGATCAAGGAGAGATTGTTCAAAAATATCGTAAGATCATGCCTTGGGTTCCAATTGAAGGATGGTATCCTGGTAACTGTACTTATGTTTCAGAAGGTCCCAAGGGATTAAAAATCAGTTTAATCATTTGTGACGATGGTAATTATCCTGAAATATGGCGTGATTGTGCTATGCGTGGCGCTGAACTCATTGTACGTTGCCAAGGTTATATGTATCCATCTAAAGACCAGCAGGTGATGGTTGCAAAAGCTATGGCATGGATGAATAACACATACGTTGCCGTTGCGAATGCAACAGGTTTTGACGGAGTTTATTCATACTTTGGTTATTCTTCAATTATTGGTTTTGACGGTAGGACCTTAGGTGCCTGTGCAGAAGAAGACATGGGCGTTCAATATGCAAATCTGTCTGTGTCATTAATCAGAGATGCGCGTAAGAATCAGCAGTCGCAAAACCACTTATTCAAACTTCTACATCGAGGGTATACAGGCAAAATCAATTCAGGTGAAGGAGATAAAGGTGAAGCCGAGTGTCCATATGAATTCTACAAGAAATGGATAACCGATCCAGAAGCAGCAAGAGAAATGGTAGAATCATTTACGCGTACAACTGTTGGTACGGAAGAGTGTGAAATTGAAGGAATCCCCAATCCTAAAACTCACCGTTAATCTCACAATAAAAGACTGTGGCAAAGATCATGGTGAATCTTTGCCACTTAAATTTTTAACATATGCATCAATTTCTAAATCATCAAATCATCAGGCATGAATCTTGATAGCTACTCTGTAACTAGTGAGCCTTACTACTCGCCTACACATAATGAGGTTGAGTTGTTTGAAGCAGCCTATGCATGCCGAATGCCGATGATGTTGAAAGGACCAACTGGCTGCGGTAAAACTCGATTCGTCGAATACATGGCATGGAAGTTAAAAAAACCCTTGATTACAGTATCGTGCCATGAAGATATGACAGCATCTGATTTAGTGGGTCGATTTTTACTTGATGCAAATGGCACTATTTGGCATGACGGCCCACTGACTTTGGCTGTACGTAATGGTGCGATTTGTTATTTAGATGAAATTGTAGAAGCAAGACAGGATACAAGTGTGGTAATTCATTCTTTAACTGATAATCGAAGAATATTATCACTTGAAAAGAAAAATGAAGTTGTTAAGGCACATCCGGATTTCCAGATCGTGATTTCATATAACCCTGGATATCAAAGCGTATTAAAAGACTTGAAAGAATCTACTAAACAACGTTTCGGTGCAATCGATTTTAACTACCCCAAAGCGGATGATGAGGCAAAAATTATTACTCATGAATCAGGTGTAGACTTACAAACCGCTACTACACTAATTAAAATTGCAGACAGGTCAAGAAACTTAAAGGGTCATGGGCTTGATGAAGGTGCATCAACACGCATGCTTATTTATGCTGCTGAGTTAGTTGCCAAGGGAATTCCTTTAGCGGAAGCATGCGAAGTCGCATTAGTGTTACCTATTACAGATGATCAGGACATCCGTAACGCATTAAGTTCAGCGATTGCTGCTTGCTCATGAGGTAATCGTGTCTACAACCTCAACACGTGGTAAATATAGTGTATTCCCTCAAAACAAGGTAAATGAGGATGTTAAACAAGAACAACAAATTTTAATTCAACAAGGTAAAAAAGAGTTTAGCAAAGAATATATTCCTCACTGGACATTAGCATGCGACAAACTGGCTAGTGCAGGTTATGGCGCAGTAATACCATTATCTTATATCAGACATTCCCCTAAACTAGTTAAACACCTTAATGCTGAAGCAGCAATTAATTTAGCCTCAGTGGTTTCGTTAGCCGCAATTAAAGTAAATCGAGCAGCCGCAGAGATGCTGCCAAAAGTAGCAGTCATCGCTGCACATGACACGAAATCCATGGCCGGGTTTATTACCTGGATTAACGTAATTGAGGAGCTCATAAAAATTGCACCTGAGTCAGTATTGCCAGTTCTGGAGCGGACTCAAAAAATTTTAAAAACTCTCACGCCTGATCAATTTAAATCATGGGTATTAGCAGGTCTACGCTCAACAGGGGATGATACACTTCGGCAAATTCAGTATTTTTCATTTGCCGATCCGGAATCTGAAAAATGGTTTCGCCATGAAGCCGGAGATATTGTATATACCGATCTTGAACGAAAGCTAAAATTATATCTATTGGCGTTATGGAATCTGCAACCGCCGATTAGAGATTTACCGCCTTCTTTGTCTCCTTTATCAGCACGTAGAATTACCATCTCAAATGGTGTAGTTCAGGTTCCAGAAGTATTCACTGGATATCACGGCGTGAAAGCTGAGCAAATTTTTCGTGCGGGTCTGGCTCATGTGGGTGCACATCTAAAATACTCAAAAACAAAATTCAAATTAGGTAAATTAAAACCCATCCAGGTAACACTAGTCTCTTTACTTGAGGATGCCCGCATTGAACACCTAGCCATGCAGGAATATCCTGGCTTACGTAATTTATGGCTTCCATTTCATGAAGCCAAGGCTGATGGCCCACAAATTATACCTCTGTTGCTGGCAAGATTAACGCGTGCATTAATCGATAAAGATTACCATGATGGTAATGGTTGGGTTCAGAAAGGTCGCGAAATGTTTTTTCATCCTGATAATGATTTTATGGATGCAAATATGTGCAGAAGAATTGGCAGCTTATTAGGAAATGACCTTGGTCAGTTACGCGCGCAATTTAATGCAAAAACATATGTCATAGAACCTCCCTACCGAGACGATAATATGGGTTTATGGGATTTTGGTGATAACCAGGAAAATGAAGAAGACGATAAAGGTATCTTTATTGAAGCAACCCAAATGAACAAAGAAGAGTCTGATGATGCAACTCAAGACGATAAAAATAATCAAGAAAATGAAGAGACTGAAAAGCAATATCATGCACGTGAAAGCGAAGAAAAAGACAGAAAACAGTCGAATGTCATAGTGCGCTACCCTGAATATGATTACCTAACTGGAGAAGAACGACCAAATTGGTCATGTATTATCGAATATTTCCCTGAATTTGGTGATTCTAATAAAATTGCTCGTATTCTTGAAACACATACTGATCTGGTCACTCGAATCACTAAATTAATTCAAACGGCAAAAGTAAGCTTGCCTGAGAGATTGCATTATCAAAATGTTGGTGAGTCACTTGATCTAGACGCATGTATTAATGCATCCATTAACCTGCGTACTGGTCAAATACCAGATCCACGCATATATAGCACAACAGAGAGAAAGCATCGTGATCTCTCAGTATTAGTATTACTTGATATTTCAAATTCAACAAATGATATGGTCAAGAATACCCAATCTTCTATATTGGAATTAGAAATCCAGGCAACAGCTTTACTAGCCTATGCGATGTCTGAGCTGAATGATCCCTTTGCAATTTCTGCTTTCTGCTCAGATAGTAAAGAAGATGTACACTATTACCGAATTAAAAACTTCAATTCAAATTACAACTCTACTGCTCAAGCATACTTAGCAGGCTTACGTGGAAAGCTTTCTACTCGATTGGGGACAGCTATGAGACATGGAGTAAAAGATTTGAAGTCGCAGCACACACATAGAAGGTTAATGCTGGTTATTTCTGATGGAGAGCCATCTGACATTGATGTGGACGATCGTAGTTATTTGGTTGAAGATGCACGCAAAGTAGTGAGATCCTTATCTCGCCTAGGCATTGATGTTTTTTGTGTTGGACTTGAGAAAGGTGCAGAAAATTATTTAAACAGAATTTTCGGCCGAAAAAATTATACTCTGGTTAATAATCTTTCTGCACTTCCAGCGCGTTTGACCAATCTATACTTTCGTCTTACAGCATAACTTTTTTAATCAATACAATTTATTTAAATCTAAATAAATAATACCTAAAAATATTTTCAAAATGCATGTTTGGAAAAGATTGGATTTACTAGCCAATTTTTTCATTCAGCTCAATGAGGTTTTTTACAGTTATTTCAGGCTCAACGCCCCATGGATCCAAGATAGTGCTATCTGAACGTTGTACCCATGCGGTATGCATTCCCGACGAGGCAGCTCCGATAACATCAAATGAGTTGCTGGAAATAAGCCAAGTACTTTTAATATCTGCCTCAGAAATCTGCAAAAAATGAGTATAAGCCAATGGATTTGGTTTAAAAGTCTTGACATCATCAACGCTCACGACGCCTTCAAAATAGTGTCTGATATTTGCTTTTGTAAGCAGCGCATTAACCATATCTGAAGTAGCATTTGAAAATGCAAATAGCCTATTATTTCCTTTCAATTTCTTTAGCCCATCTTCAACATCATTAAATGGTGGTAATGAAAAATAAATTTCTAGTAGTTCATTTTTTTCTTTTATCGATATTTCTACTTGATAGAATGAACAGGTATAGTCAAGCGCATCACATATGCAAACTGCAAAATTCTCATACTTTTGCATCAAGGCACGACGAAATGAATATTCGAGCTGCTTATCACGCCAAGTCATAGAGAATTCACTAGCTTTATCACCTATCAACCTCTCTAAAGCAGTCACTACACCATGCGTATTAACCAGAGTCCCATATACATCGAATGCAAGTGTGCGAGAGTGAGAAGCCATAATTCAAATATATAGTTTCAGTGTAATTCATCATCTATCGATTGAGGACCTGTGTTCAAGTCAATGACACCTATTAAAGTCAAGGCCATATATAACATAAATACTTGAGTCCAAAGCTCAAGCAAATTCAGAGTGGGAAACTATTGATGCTGTTGATCGAAAATTTTTAGGATCGTACCGTTTAGAAAAATTCGCGTTGCTAAGTCAGTTAGGTAAAAAGTCGATTGTACATATTATGCATAATCATGTATCGATATTGTACATTATTAACAATTGGAAAATACTCCTTTTTATATGGACTTTACATGGACAATTTAATTGTATCAAGTAACATCTCAGCATCAGTATGGACGTTATCTCAATTATTTTACATTTAATAACCAATTTAGGAGTAGATTCATGAATTTTTTAGTAAAGGTAATGCGCATCCCTCTATTAGTTGCATTCTCAGTCGCACTGGCAAGTGTTGTGGCGCTCGCTGATGCTCACAAATCAAAACAGAAAATGGACGTTGTCGATACAGCGATTTCAGCAGGGAGTTTCAATACTTTAGTCGAAGCTGTTGTAGCAGCTGATTTGGTTGAAACGCTCAAAGGTGAAGGACCATTTACCGTTTTTGCGCCTACCGATGAAGCGTTTGCCAAAATACCTGCAAATGATCTTCAAGCATTAATTAATGATAGAGAGGCTCTTACAAAGGTGCTCACCTATCATGTCGTACCAGGAAATATCACAGCTGAAGAGATACAAGGTATGACATCCGCTCAAACAGTAGAGGGCAGCTCAATTACTATTGATACATCAGATGGTGTCATGGTGGACAATGCGAAAGTTATTCAAGCTGATATCATGACTTCGAATGGTGTGATCCATGTCATTGATTCCGTGATCATTCCACAAAGCTAAGTTTATCTATTCGTAAAGAATGTCTGCAGTCCATAAGACAGCAGACATTCTCTTAAAATTTCTAGTTCCTAGATATTAATGTCGACAAAAATATGTGTTGTTATCATTGAACCCAACTAAGATAAAATTTAATCGAGCATCATGAAAATTGCTTACAATTCATTATTTGTTATTAAATCGCTAAATAATCATAAGTCATCTATCAAATGATTTTAACAGTGATACTAGCAGGAGTAATCGCAGGTGGGATGGTGTTTTTTGCTTTCTTCATGGCGCCTTTGGTTTTTACCCAACTCCCCCCAAAGACTGCCGGATCATTCATCCGCTCAGTCTTCCCTAAGTATTATCTAACATTTGGCTCCCTCTTTGTAATACTCAGTCTACTTTTGTTTTTCTCATCGTTAGTTTTAATAGGCATCATCACACTATTATCAGGCTTTGGTTTCATCGCGGCACGCCAGTTACTCATGCCAGTTATTAATAAGTATAGCGATTTATCTTCCGAGGGCGATGCTAACGCAACGCGTAAGTTTAGTAATTTTCATAGGTTAAGTGTGATTATAAATGTTTTGCAAATGTTAGTTATTTTCTATGTATTTTATTCTCTTCTTAATATGCTGTAGTGCATTTATTGTATGGACATAAATCTGTATATCTTTTGCATCACTAGCTTTTGTAGATTGATGAAATACCGCCATCAGGTCTAATCACCTGGCCTGTCATCCATGAGCAAGCATCGGTTGTGAGAAACCAAACAATCTCAGCGATATCAGATGGATCACCTATTGCTTTAAGAGGGTGGCGGTTTTTTATAGCTTCCTTCTTTTCATCTGTTCGAAGAAATTTCTCCGCAAGAGGCGTATCGACCATCGAAGGTGCAACAACATTAAACCTGATACCAGTAGCTGAATATTCTGCTGAGAGCGCACGTGATAACCCTTCAACCGCTGCTTTAGATGCAGCAACACTAGCGTGATATGCCATTCCCTCTTTTACAGCAACACTGCTAAAGGTAACAACTGAGGCAGAATCAGCATTTTTGAGATTTGGCAACAAATTACGAACAGTATTTGCAAAGCCAACACAGTTTATTTCGAAGTCATTACGAAAATCTTTTGCTGTCAATAAATTGAATGGCTTGAGATTGATCGTTCCAGGACAGTAGATCAGACTATCTATCGCCTCAGGTAGCTGCTCTGCGTTAAGTTCATCATTACTGATATCGTAATCAATATTCGTCAGCCCTTCTTTATCTTCTTTAGAAGTTGCGCTTCGTGCTAAATTAAATACGTGGTCATTATTCGTGATAAAGCGTTCAGTACATGCTTGACCAATACCACTGCTTCCACCAATGACAATAATATTGCGATTCATTTTATTTTTAATTCAAAAATTACAAAAATTCTGACTACAATTGTACTATAGACTCTGTTTTTAGTTATATTACATTGTGATGACTGTCATACACATGCATATGACTAATCATTGTAAAGCGATCTATTGATTTATTGGTTGGAACAGAGCGAAAAAGAATGGCGGAGAGAGAGGGATTCGAACCCTCGGTACGGTATTACCGTACACTCGCTTTCCAGGCGAGCCCATTCGACCACTCTGGCATCTCTCCTAATTTTTATTCTAAATCTTTAGTGGTTGAATATATCGTGTTAGGAAATGGAGTGACTTTTTGCTCACTATCAATAATCTTTGCCACACCTTGCTTCTCTACCTCATCAATTCTAACAATAGAATGCATAGGGATATAACACCTTTTGACTGACTCAAATTCGATTTTAAGTTTTTCTTCACTTGGATCAACAACTACCGAATTACGTTTACTAAATGTTATCTGTTCAATTATCACAAACCCCATCATGTCTGCTTGATATACTTCTCGTGCGAATACTTCGTAAACTTTTGCTTGATTATGGAATATTACTTTAAAAATATTTTCTTCTGACATTTTATAATCTCATCCAATAAATTTTAATTATTGCAGCACTGTAGATACTAAAAGATTCCTACCACTGATTTTAGCTTCATATAATTTTTTATCCGCCTCTATAATTAGCGTTTCAATATTAACAGCATCTTTTGGTCGAACGGATACAAGCCCTAGGCTAATTGAAACACATACCTCAGCATTACTCGTAGATATATTTTGCGTGATTAGATTCTCTCGCACCATATCTAACACTAAATAAGCACTATCTAAATTTGTATCAGGTAAAAGCACTAAGAATTCATCACCACCGTATCGACCCACTACATCTGACCTTCTTAGTCTATTATTCAAATAATCTGAAAGATGTCTTAGAACATGATCACCTGTAGCGTGACCATAGGTATCATTTATTTTCTTGAAATGATCAACATCTATCATAGCCAAACAAATATTTTCATTACGACGTTTAGCTAGACTAATCTCCTCACTTGCTCTATCTACAAAAGCATCTCGGCTTAAAGTACCCGTCAGTGAATCCATAATAATAAGATGATTAGCTCGTCGAAAACGAATAATCTTTTGTTTTAATGCTATTAAATTATCAGCATTTAATTCATCTTGTGTAATACAATCATCAACGCCTGAGCCTAATAGCTTTGATTTAATATTATGGTCTTCTTGAGCAAGCAGGCATATCACTGGTACATTAAAATAATATTCATGCGAACGTATCATTTTTGCCACATTGCCATATTCAGAATCACATAAATCAAGAGATATCAAAATTAGGTCTGGTTTGTAATCGAACAAAGCATCAATAATATGACTTACCTGATTAACCGTAAGACATTTTATATTTTGTTCTTTTAATATATTAGAAATGCAATTAACTCTTTCAGTATCATCATCAGCAAATAAGATACGACCTTGCTTAAGCTGCTTAAGCTCAAGCATCACATCCAAGGTTGAAATAAAATTATGAGAATTAATCGGCGAAGCAAATAATGCGTCTACTCCACACCAAGAGGCATTTATGCGTATATCTAGATCATCCATCCTCGATATGACTACTAATTCAGGTGGTTCTTGATTTACTGGAGAAAAAACTTTTTTAATATCTTTCTCATCAATTAACTGGTGTGCATTATCAATATCAAGAACAATAATTGCCGGCATTATTGCTTTAGACTTAAGTTTTGCTTGCTCGATATTTGTAAAAGAATAAATTAAGAAACCTCGATTCCTTAACATGTTCGACAATAAAGTTAGTTCAGTTTCACGTTCACTCACTAAATAGATAGGTAAGCCACGATGTGAAAGATGATAATTTTCTGATCTGTCTATTTGCTCATTTTCATATTGAGGAATATCATACTCACTAATTCTATTACGGAGCAAAGTTAATAATGCATTAAACTGCTGACTAATATGTCCTTGAACCTCTTCCCAATGTGACTCTTGCTCAATTACCTGATCCAATTGTTTTTCTATCTTCTTTGATGATTTATAGATTTCATCAAAACCATGAGAACCACTTGAACCAGCAAGTTTATGACATTCATTTTTAAATTCAATTAAGACAGAAGCTAACTCCTTGCTCGAACCAAGGTTTGCATAACAATTCTGAAGGGTTTGAATTTTCTCAGGAAAGGACTCCACATACATCAATCGAATTTTTTCAAACTTTTCGCTATCTAACGGCTCATAATCAACCACAGGGCGCTCGCTTATTTGCTTTAATTCTTACTACTGAACTACTAGAGGTGTTCAAACTTTTCTAGTCGATAACCATGCTGGTAAATAGAGCTTAAGCGCCAGCCACTTTCCTTGTCTATAGCCAACTTGCGGCGTAACCGACTTATGTGGGTATCGACGGTTCGAGTATTAACTTCCGCACTCCTACCCCAAACCGTCTCTAAAATATATCCACGTGAAAGCACTCTGCCTGCGTTCTTGAATAAAAACATTGTAAGCTCGAATTCTTTACGTGTAACCTCTATGGCTTCGTCATCGATTTTTACAGAACCGGTTGAACGTTGTAAGGAGTATGGAGGAAAATTAATTATATCCTCTTCAGAAGAACTATAAGGTTGTGATCGTCGACTAATTGACTCAATTCGTGCCAACATTTCTGCACGTTTAATGGGTTTAGCCATGTAATCATCTGCACCACCTTGCAAGGCACTTACCACATCCTCTTCAGCATCACGTTGAGTGACAAATAAAATAGGTATTCGCCATTCAAAGTTTTCGCGCACCCATTTCAATACTTCCATGCCATCCATATCAGGAACCATCCAATCAAGAATTAACAAATCAAAACTCTCATTCACAAGCGCCATCGTTAATTCTTTTCCTGTGCCAAAAACTATGCATTTATGACCAGCATCTTGCAGCCACGCCTGAGTTAATACAGACTGATCGGGATCATCTTCTAATAAAGCAATATACATAGACTTACATGTGCGAAATTATTGCATCTCCAAATCCAGAAGTAGTCACTAAAGTTGCACCTGGCACAAGCTCTTCTAAATGCTTTTCGACATCTGCAGCACTTTCAGGCTTAACAGATGATTTAGAAGCCATGCCTGCACGTGCTCTAGCCAAGTCATATGTGATGGTTCTAGAAGCAATAGCTCCTGCGATTCCCTGATGAATCTTCTCAGCTGCTTCTATCCAACCGAGATAACGCAACATCATTTCAGCAGATAAAATAATCGAGCCCGGATTCACACGATTCTTTCCCGCATGCTTAGGCGCCGTCCCATGGGTAGCCTCAAACACTGCGGTTGCATCTGCGATATTTGCGCCAGGCGCTATACCAATACCACCTACCTGCGCAGCCAATGCATCAGAAATATAATCACCATTCAAATTTAATGTTGCGATTACATCATATTGTTCCGGCTGCAATAGGATCTGCTGCAAAAAATTATCCGCAATAACGTCTTTAATAATTATTTTTTTATTGGTTTTAGGATTAATTAGTTCACACCAAGGACCCTCTTCAATCACTGTTGCGTCAAATTCTTGTTTCACCAACTCATATCCCCAATTACGAAATGCACCTTCAGTGAACTTCATAATATTACCTTTATGGACTAGAGTTACTGAACTTCGATCGTTATCGATGGCGTATTGTATTGCCTTGCGGATCAAACGTTTTGACCCTTGTTCAGAAACAGGCTTTACTCCTATGCCCGAAGAATCTGGAAAACGAATTTTTGAAACTCCCATATCATCTTGGAGAAAATTTATAACTTTTTTCACTTCATTAGTATTAGCTGCCCATTCAATACCTGCATAAATATCTTCAGTATTCTCACGGAAAATTACCATATCAGTTGCCTCGGAATCCTTCATTGGCGTTGGTGTCCCATGAAAATAACGAATAGGTCTGACACAGGCGTAAAGGTCCATTTGCTGTCTAATTGCGACATTCAAAGAACGCATTCCTTTGCCAATTGGTGTTGTAAGAGGTCCTTTAATAGAAACGACATACTCTTCCATGGCATTGAGTGTTTCTTGTGGCAACCATTCATTTTCACCATACTCTTTCACTGCCTTTTCACCTGCGAATACTTCCATCCACGAAATCGCTTTTTTATCGCCATAGGCTTTAGCTACTGCATTATTGACAACATTGAGCATGACAGGTGTAACATCTATACCGATGCCATCACCTTCAATATAAGGAATGATAGGATTATTCGGAACTGACAGACTTCCATCAGCATTAACAGATATTTTAACTCCATCATCAGGAGGAAGAATGTGTGTTTTAGGCACGTAGTTTCCTTTCAATTGATATACCAAATGGCACTGGAAATATGGCTGATATTTATCGCAGCCATTGCTAATTGAAAGTGTAACTTAATTTGAAAGATTTGGCTGACACTCTATGGTTGAATGTCAGCCAATTGACTAGATTTTGATACTTTACAAGTTATCTACAAAGAATTATCAAGAATTACTACTCTCTGGCTAAAGCTTTATTTAGTCAATTAGAATTAAGGGCCTATCTTGGGTGTCGGTTATATTCTCACTCAAGCGACCTTTAACTAAATATTTTCAATAACTCTCGTTAATCATATGATCGTTAGACACTATCAGAACTGGTTAGAAGTATTTTTCTCACCAGCAGCTTTTAGTGCATTTTCACCAGCAAAATATTCTTTATGATCATCGCCCATATCTGAGCCTGACATGTTTTGGTGTTTAACACAGGCGATACCTTGACGAATCTCTTTACGTTGTACACCTTCAACATAACCCAACATCGCCTTAGACCCAAAGTACTCTTTTGCAAGATTATCTGTCGATAATGAAGCTGTATGGTAAGTAGGTAATGTAATTAAGTGATGGAAAATACCTGCTTCTCGAGATGCATCCGCCTGGAAACTACGGATCTTGTCATCAGCAATCGAGGCTAACTCAGTTTCATCATATTTCGCATTCATCAAATCGTCTCGATCATAGTCAGACAGATCCTTTCCTTCTGCTTCCATCGCATCATATGCTTGCTTGCGGAAGTTTAAAGTCCAGTTGAATGACGGGCTGTTATTATAGACAAGCTTGGCATTTGGAATTTCTTTTTTCACCCCATTCATCATCGCCGCAATGTCTTTAACGCTTGGTGTGGCTGTTTCAATCCAAAGTAAATCAGCACCTGCTTTAATGGCTTCAATACAATCAAATACACAACGCTCAGGTCCTGTACCTTTGCGGAACTCATATAAACCAGAAGGTAAACGCTTAGGACGCACTAGTTTGCCTCCACGGTTAATGCATACATCACCTTCAGCCATGTCTTTAACATCTACTTCTTCAACATCTAAGAAAGAATTGTAGATGTCACCTTGGTCTCCCGGTTCTTTAACAACTGCGATTTCTTTTGTTAAACCAGCACCTTCAGAATCAGTACGTGCCACGATAATTCCGTTATCAATGCCTAACTCTAAGAAAGCATAGCGGCATGCACGAATTTTCGCATGAAAATCATCATGAGGAACGGTCACTTTACCGTCTTGGTGGCCACATTGTTTTTCATCTGCGACCTGATTTTCAATTTGAAGTGCACAAGCACCTGCTTCGATCATTTTCTTAGCAAGTAAGTAAGTTGCTTCTTCGTTACCAAAACCCGCATCGATATCAGCAATAATAGGTACTACGTGTGTGACATGGTTATCGATCTTGTCTTGGATAGCTGCTTTCTCTTCACCAGAGGCTTTATCTAATGCTCGATATAGATCACCTAACTCACGTGCATCGGCCTGACGCAGAAAAGTATAAAGCTCTTCAATTAGCGCAGGAACTGATGTTTTTTCATGCATAGACTGATCAGGCAATGGGCCAAATTCACTGCGCAATGCAGCCACCATCCAACCGGAAAGATATAAATAACGGCGCTCAGTACTTCCTCCAAAATGCTTCTTGATAGAGATCATCTTTTGTTGACCAATAAATCCATGCCAACAACCGAGAGACTGCGTATACATAGAACTATCTTTGTCATAAGCATCCATGTCACGACGCATAATGTCAGCAGTATATTGAGCGACATCTAACCCTGTCTTGAATTTGTTCTGCGAACGCATGCGAGCGACTGATTCAGGGTTAATAGCATCCCAAGAGCTACCTGCTTTTTCTTTTATCGCTTTGACCGCGTCAATAGCACTTTGATATTCCGACATTTCTCGATCTCCAATAGTTTTTTTAATTTCTAATATGTTCTGATAGCTAAAGCGAGCCAATAAATTAATTTTGTCTCCTGGAAAGACATGAAAATAGCCAATGCAATTAGCCTAAATAAAACCCTCATCCCGGAGGATGCCAAAAAAGGTGCAGTATGTTAGCAAATACTTTTAGACGCGTCTTGAGATATAAGAGATATATCTCGTAAGGAAAAATCGCGCTTGCTTGGCCGACTTTTGACCCCTATTATTCATCTAAAAAGCGGAATAAAATCTGCCTCAATAGGAAGATTAAATATCTAATATTCAAGGAGTTATCGAACATGTTTAAGACTGCAGATTTATGTGATGATCATTCAGATTCCCTCAAAATTGCACAACCCCTTTTTAACAACTATGGAAAAAGAATCACCTTTGGAGGCGAGATTTCCACAGTCAAATGCTTTGAAGACAATTCACTAGTTCGAGGACAATTAGAAAAACCCGGCAACGGAAGAGTACTCGTCGTCGATGGCGGCGGATCCACTCGCTGTGCAATGTTGGGTGATATTCTTGCTCAAATGGGTGCGGAAAATGGCTGGGCTGGCATTATAGTTTTTGGTTGCATACGTGATTCAGGCGTCATCGCGACTATTGATATTGGCGTAAAAGCCATCGCTACCATGCCGATTAAAAGCTTCAAGAAAGGTGAAGGTGACGTGGACATTACTGTTCATTTTGCAGACGTTGATTTCATTCCTGGACATTTCGCTTATGCTGATGAGGATGGAATTATCCTTTCTGCAACTGCATTAGTTTAACTCAGCAATTACTCACCCATGTTAGACGCTGATGTCACTCAGTTAGATTTTGATATCGTTTGCATTGATGCAGGTTATATACGCCCACGCTTAGCCTGCAGCTACCTTATTGCTCATCAAGGTAGAGCTGCTTTTATAGATTGCGGTACTACCCACTCGGTGCCTCACATGACAGAGTCTCTTAAAAATATAGGGCTAAGTACAAACGATGTCGAATATATAATCCCTACGCATGTTCATTTAGATCATGCGGGCGGTGCAGGCTCTCTAATGCAAACATGTTCAAATGCCACTCTTGTTGCGCATCCAAAAGGCGCTAGACATTTAATCAACCCTCAACGTTTGGTTGAAAGTGCACGAAGTGTATATGGCGAAAAAAAGTTTGACTCTCTCTATGGCGAAATCCTTCCTATAGAGGAAAGTCGAGTATTTGCGGCAGGAGACAAATCCGAAATCAGCTTAAATGGAAGAAAATTGACTATTGCAGATACTCCTGGTCACGCGCGCCATCACTTTTGCATTTACGATGAAATGAGTCATGGATGGTTTACAGGTGACACTTTTGGACTTTCCTACCCCGATATAATTACCGACTCTGGACAGTATTTAATGCCAACTACAACACCTACACAGTTTGAACCCGAGGCATGGCAGAAATCTATAGATCGTCTTTTAGAAACTGATCCAAAACGTATGTTTTTGACCCATTATGGAATGATAGAGGGTGTTGAGATTTATGCTGAAAAATTAAGCCGAGATTTAAAAGCTTATTGTGAATTAGCGCTTACCGTTAAAGACGAAGAGAATCAAGTTCAAGCTTTATGTAATGAAATCACTAATTTTACGATCAATGATCTAAGACAAATGGGTTGCATGCTCGCTGAGCCAGAAATTGAAAAATTGCTATCCATGGATATAAATCTAAACGCACAAGGATTAGAGGGTTGGCTGAAACGATTAGCCACTTAATATAGTGTCACATTCTAATCGCCAGATGAATGAGTTCTTAATTAACGATACAATATCTACCAGCTCCAGCAGACAATAACAATAATTATGCTTATCGACCTTATCCTTAAAAGACCTTTATTCACGCTTACGATTGTATTGGCTATCGTCGCGGGAGTTTCTCCTTATCTCACCTATATCAACATAGATGCATCACCCGACTCGCTTTTGCTGGAAAGCGATCCCGATCTAAAGTTTTACCGCGAAGTGCATCGTGAATATGGTTCTGATGAATTCATCGTCATTGGCTTTGAACCAAAAAAAGATCTTTATGACAAACAGACAATCACATTTATTGATCAACTCACACAAGAGCTAAGTAATCTCACAACTGTCGAATCAGTTACCAGCATTACAAACGTTCCACTATTGACACAAGACGACAAAGAAGACAGAAAAGGTTTTACTGACTTTAAAATTCTAACGGACGATGATGTGGATATCGAAGTTGCTCGAGATGAATTTACCTCCAGCCCACTCTATGCCTCTAATTTAGTTAGCGATGACTCCAGTGCAACAACTATTGTAGTCAACATTATTAGAAATAAAACACTAGATGCTCTGCAAGAAGAAAAATACGAATTATTAGATGCACTTAGTCAAGATTCTCACAATTCAGAACTGAATAAAGATCTTGATCAGCTCAACGATTTGCTCTTAATGGAACGCATTAAAACCGGTCAGAGTTATGAGGACACATTAAGAGATATTCGAGAGGCGGTAAAAAAATATTCTGACCAAGGTGTATTTTACCTCGCTGGCGCACCGTTAATTGCAAGCGACATACGCTACTTTATTCAAAATGATATTCGAGTATTTGGTATAAGTATCCTCGCAATCATGTTAGTGGTACTTTATATTTTCTTTAGAAGTTTTACATGGGTTGCTCTGTCGCTCATTTGTGCATTTTTGAATGTATTACTAGTTGCAGGTCTGATAGGCATGTTTGAGTTGAACCTAACTGTCATCTCCTCAAACTTCGTTGCATTACTAATAATATTTTCGATTACTCTATCGATACACGTCATAATACGATACCAAGAAGTTGCATCAAGTAATCCAGATAAAAAGGATGCGAATCTTACTTATGCAATCAAACAAATAGCCACACCTTGTATATATATGGTAGCAACCTCTGCGATTGCATTCATCTCATTAATTGTTAGTGATATTCAACCCGTTATCTACTTTGGCTTAATCATGGTAATAGGTTTGTTATGCGCTTTCTTTTTAACATTCACAATTCTTCCAACACTCATCAAAATAACCAACCCAAAAGTCAGCACATTTAAAAACGATAAACCGACTGAAATATTAAATAGTATTTTGAAGGCTGTCTTGGGGCATAAACCCATTACTACGACTGTTATCATAGCGATGATAGGTGTCGGCATTATCGGCATTATGAACATCACTGTTGAGAATCGCTTTATTGATTATTTCCATGCCAACACAGATATCCATAAAGGTCTTGTTTTTATCGATCAGGAGCTAGGCGGGACTGTCCCATTGGAAATAATTCTAGATGCACCGCCTCAAGATGATGATGAGGAAGACTTTTATGACGAAGAATTTGCCGATTATTTTGCATCGGAAGAAGAAGGCTTTACTGAGACAAGCTACTGGTACAATCGTCGCGGCATCAATAAAATTGACGCAATACATAAGTATCTAGAAGAACAGGAACAAATAGGAAAAGTACTCTCAATTTCCAGCACAAGAGATGTTATTAGTCAGATTATTGATGGTGATGAAGTCGAAGACTTTCACCTTGCCATTGCATACAAAAATGTTCCTGAGGAAATCAAAGATGTATTAATTAACCCTTACATCTCCAAAGATGGTAGCCAAGCAAGAATTTTAGCTCGCATCAAAGACTCAGATCACTCTCTGGTTCGCAATGATTTGCTGAATAAAATTATGAACGATGTGAATGATAATTTTATTGCACAAGGTGAATCATTTAGATTAAGCGGAATTAGTGTGCTATATAATAATGTGCTACAGAGTTTATATAAATCTCAAATATTAACCTTAGGAACAGTATTTATTGCCATTTTGATAATGCTACTAATTCTTTTTAGGAGCCTTTCACTAGCCATCATTGGCACGCTACCTAATGTTTTTACCGCCATATTTATACTCGGCTCTATGGGTTTAATTGGAATTCCATTAGATATTATGACTATCACAATTGCCGCCATTACAATTGGTATTGGTGTTGATTATGCTATCCATTTTATCCATCGCTTCAAGAAAGAAATGGCTAAAGGAAGTAATTACCAAACTGCAATTAACACAGTCCAAACAACAGTAGGCAAAGCTCTTTACTATACCTCGATCACAGTCACCCTTGGATTTGTAATCTTGGTATCTTCTAACTTTATGCCCTCTATTTATTTTGGTTTATTTACCAGTATCGCCATGATCATCTCATTACTAGCAACATTTACCATTATTCCATTGCTACTGAACTTGTTAAAACCGATTAAAGTAGCAAGCAATCAATAATTCATTCTTCACATGTGTAATTGTCTTGCAACACCTGAACTACTACATACGTGGCAGACTGCTGTCTTAAATCATCATTATTCTTTACT
Organism: Pseudomonadota bacterium; assembly: GCA_039182865.1. Lineage (GTDB taxonomy): Bacteria > Pseudomonadota > Gammaproteobacteria > UBA4575 > UBA4575 > UBA1858. The sequence continues at coordinate 1,561 of JBCDBX010000016.1, read as the reverse complement.
GCAGAAATAAACTCATTCACAACATTATCTAAATTCAGCTTTTCTTGGTGGCAAAGTTGTTCAGACAACAGCATTACTTCAATCTTGGAAGACAAATAACCGAAGCATGTACCTGCTTCATATTGATTCACGTTAGACTCTAAGCTAATTAACTTTATGTATTCTTGGCAATACTGAGCCATCGTATCTGCCTGATAAAATGTTCCATATGCAGCCGAGACAATACTTAAGAAAAAATAGAAACAAATAGACCTTAGCATGGTAAGGGAAGTCATTAAAAAATCTCTTTAGAGGAACTAAGAGATAGAATAAACAATCAATAAGCCTATAGCGAGCTATCTATTGGATACTATTACTTAATTAATTGAAAATCTAATTATATTAATGGAATTTAATAATTGATTGCGATTAAACCATGCAAGGCTTACGACGGTGATAGTATTTTACATTTTTGAAACTAATTTCGTCACCGCTACCACCCATATACATATCTTTAACACTGTCTGATTCTGATAGTTCTTTAGCAGAACCCTTAAGTACCACACGGCCATTCTCAATAATGTAACCAAGTTTCGCGTATTTAAGCGCAATATTGGCATTCTGCTCTGATACCAAGAAACTCACACCATCTTGCTCATTCAGTGTTTTGACAATCTCAAAGATTTCCTCGATCAATTGTGGTGCCAATCCCATTGATGGTTCATCGAGTAGAATGAGGTTAGGTCTTGCCATCATCGCACGTCCCATTGCTACCATTTGTTGTTCGCCACCTGAACATAAACCACCTAGATTTTTTCTGCGGTCTGCAATTCGCTTGAAGCGATCATACACGTACTCTAAATCTTGCTTAACAGATGCATTATCTGCATTACGAATAAAAGAGCCTGTTAATAAGTTTTCTTCTACAGTTAGGTGACCAAATATATGTCGGCCTTCTAATACTTGCACAACACCCGCTTTAACCATATCAAATGGCGTCATCTGGCTTATATCTTCTCCATTGTATTCAATAGAGCCTTTACTGACTTCACCACGTTCTGCTTCTAGCAATCTAGAAACAGCTTTACATGTCGTTGTTTTGCCTGAGCCGTTTGCACCCAATAAAGAAACTATCTCACCTTTCTGAACATCAATCGAAACACCGTGTAATGCTGAAATTACACGTGAATAGACCACTTCAATATTCTTAATCGATAATATGGGTGTTACGTTACTCATGCTTAATACCTTGTTTTCTTTAAATAACCTACCGAGTCCCTATGACTCGGTAGGAAATACATCTACTACGACTAACTGCTACTGATACTCAGGCAGATCGAAGTCGTCGTCGTTGTTGTTGGTAGTGCAGTTACGCTTCTCAATGCCGTTGTCAGCTGCGTACTTCTCAGCACCTGCATCAATAATAGACTGTGATAACTCCACGTCACCTTCAATCCAATCTGACACAATGTTCCACTTACGCGCACTGGCATCCCATTGCTGGAACTTCGCCAAGTGACCACCTACGTGGTCAAGACATGTGAGGTGTAACTCAGGCACTAGACCTGTCGCACCTAACTCT
>JBCDBX010000015.1:0-27579 GCA_039182865.1 Pseudomonadota bacterium | reverse complement strand
TACAGGCACCTGGGAAGGCGTCATTGTCGAACAAGAAACTGGTGCGAACGGATTTGGGTATGACCCACTTTTTTACGTGCCGACACATCAATGCACTTCTGCAGAACTTACTCCTGATGTGAAAAATCAACTCAGTCATCGTGGACAGGCTTTGCGCGAACTCGACACCAAGTTTCTTGAGTTTTTGTCTCATGGGCAGTCAAAATAAAAAATTCAATGACACGGTGACAAAGGGCTTTAACACTTTTTTAGCATCACCAGTAAGTCTTTACATCCATCTTCCATGGTGTTTAAAAAAATGTCCCTATTGTGATTTTAATTCGCATGCCACCTCACCCAATGAGTTTCCTGAAAAGACTTATACTGAAAAAATAATTTTAGACTTAGAAAAATCAGTCTCTTTATTATCAAACCGTCGAGTAGACTCTATTTTTATCGGCGGAGGAACACCCAGTTTATTTTCGCCAGAATCAATTAATAAAATCTTAGCCGCCTGCTATCAATTTACGCAGGCGAGTAACGATTGTGAAATCACCATGGAAGCTAATCCGGGCACATTCGAATCTGAAAAATTTTCGGAGTTTTTAGCAGTCGGTGTTAATCGCCTTTCGCTAGGGGTTCAAAGTTTTAAAGATCATTATTTGCAAGCTCTTGGAAGGATTCACAATGCTAAAGAATCCTTAAGCGCAATTGAGACAGCGGCCGATTTAGGATTTGAAAACATCAATATCGATTTAATGTTTGGGTTACCGGAACAGTCAATCGAGGATGCATTAGAAGAAATCTCACTGGCATGTCAACAAGCTGTTAATCATATTTCTTATTATCAGCTGACTTTAGAACCAAATACAGTATTTCATCGCTATCCACCGAAGTTACCGAACACCGATGTCAGTTGGGACATACAATGTTCAGCCATCGAACTATTAAAGCAATCCGGCTTTCAACGCTATGAAGTATCCGCTTACTCGAAAGATGGAGCACAATGCCGTCATAATAATAATTATTGGCAGTATGGTGATTACCTAGGAATAGGCGCCGGCGCGCATAGCAAAATCACAAATTCACACGGCATAAGCCGTCATCAACGAACTCGTCAACCTGAAAGCTACATTAATGCTATAAAAGATGACTCACATATTGTTCAGGAAAGGTCGGTTGAACAGGACGACATCATCTTTGAGTTTATGTTGAATAATCTTAGGCTTGTTAAAGGTTTTAATCGGCATCAATTCGAAATAAGGACCAACATGAGTTGGGAAACAGTGAGAGTGCCACTAGATAAATTCATACAAGAGGGACTCATGCAAGAGTCAGATGGGGATTATCAAGCCAGTGAACTGGGTTATCGTTTTCTTGATCAGCTGGTTGAGCGTTTTCTTCCAAGTCATTCGAACAGATGATCCTAGACACTCAAGTCATCGATTGCCCGTATTGTGGTGAACCCATGGAGCTGGCCATCGAGCCGATTGAGGGGGTTCAAGAATACTATGAAGACTGCCATGTCTGTTGCCAGCCAATACTTATAAAAATCACTATGAATGATTTAGAGTCACAAGCCGCCTTAATATGCTCTAGAGCGGATGATATTTAGGCAAAATTCACTCGATTTTGATCAATTTAAGTGCTTTTATTCACAGCGAGCAGAAATTCCCAGCAACTTTGTAACAAACCACTTTAACAAGCACACATATATTCTAGTATTTAATATTTTTCTATACAAATCAATTAGTTAAATTAATGCGCATATTTTGGACGATTTAATAAATTTGCAATATTTTTCGAGAAAAAAGCTATTCTTTTTTATTCATCCACAATTTTATCCACAGATTTTGTGGATAAGTTGCGAATTCTAAATCTGACAGTCACTTAGCCCAACATTTCAAGAATAATATTAAATGTGACATGTATATTAAGGTAATATTACAGCTTGCCAGTTAAAGGGCTAATGCATTATCATTCGCGCTCTTTTTAGCAGGCAAACAAAATGAAACCCGATATTCATCCAGAATACAAGACGGTAACGGTCACATGTAGTTGCGGAAATAGCTTTGAAACTAACTCTACTTACGCAGCTGATTCTATGCATATCGATGTATGTGCGACATGTCATCCTTTTTATACTGGCAAACAAAAGATTGTGGATACTGCGGGTCAAGTAGACAAATTCAAACGTCGTTACGGTAAAAAGTAACCCTCTTCCAACCACTGTAATAGGTGGTCACACACTATATCCTATCCTCGAAAACTGCTTTATTTGTAAGGGCTTGCTTTGCTATCAGAAGCAATGTTGTAGACAATAGTCATTACGAATAAAACTTTTCAGTATGCAGTTTGAATGAATAGACTCAATCTTTTTATTCTGGCTTTAACCGTCAGTATCCTCGTGGGATGCGCGGCGAATCCTGTTACGGGCAAGCAAGATTTTGTATTGATGTCCGAGGATCAAGAGATTAGTACGGGTCAGAAGTATCACCAAGAAATCTTGAAACAATACACTCCTTATGACGACCCAGAACTTCAAGCATATGTCAGCCGATTGGTTGATGATCTAGCACAGAACAGTCATCGTAATCATCTGGTCTATCACGTCACGGTGCTTGATAGCCCCGAAGTCAATGCCTTTGCTCTACCCGGCGGTTACCTCTATATCACACGAGGCATCATGGCTTATATGAATACTGAGGCAGAGCTTGCTGGCGTTTTGGGTCATGAGCTTGGACATATCACAGCACGTCATGGGGTGAGACAACACAGCGCTTCAACCATCGCAGGTATATTGTCGACAGCGGCGGCGATCGCAACGGGATCATCCTATGCGGGTGATGCCACAAACTTTGCGAGTACAGCTTTAGTCCGTGGTTACGGTAGAGGTCATGAGCTAGAAGCCGATCGTCTTGGCGCAGAATACATTGCTAAGACCGGTTATGACCCTCAAGAAATGATTAATGTTGTTGAAATTCTAAAAGATCAAGAAGAGTTTGATAAAAAAGTCGCCGCCGCAGAAGGACGCGAACCACGTGGCTACCATGGCTTGTTTTCAACTCATCCTTCAAATGATCAACGTTTACAAGAAGTGATCAGTGCCGCCAATGTTTTTCATTCCCAAAAAAATCGTGAAGAAGATGGTACCTTTCTGAAATTAACCAATGGCATGGTGTTTGGAACAAGCGCTAGAGAAGGGGTGATACGTAATAACAAGTTCTATCACAAAGAACTTGGGATCTCGATTACTTTTCCTCAGGGTTGGCAAGTGGATAATTTACCAACACAACTTATTGCCTCAACGAATAGTCGCGATGCATTTATGCAAATCACTGTGAGTGATCTTAATAAACGTCAGACGCCCGAACAATACCTTCGTGAAAGGTTTGGTAATAGCTTAAAGGCAGGCGAAAAAATTTCTACAGCAAACTATGAAGGTTATACTGGTGTGGCGCCGGCCAACACGCCATTTGGTCGACAAGACACTCGCATAGGCGTTGTATTCAAAGGAAATCAAGTGTATCAATTTCTCGCGGCGGCGAAAGATTCGAATCTAATGAATAGATACGATCGTAATTTTATTGCTACCATTAGCAGCCTGCAGGCATTAAAACCGAGCGAAGAAAAATTAGCACAGGCTCAACACATTAAATTGATTAAAGCTAAACCAGGCGATACTTTTGAGAAATATGCAAAAACATCGCCATTGACAGCGTATCCTGCCGATCAATTAAGATTGATTAATGGTTTGTTCCCCAATGGTCAGCCTACACCTGGTGAATACGTCAAAATAATTCAATAAAAGTTAATTAATGGCTCAAACTTCTACGGCATATCTTGTCGACTCTAGTATTTATGTGTTTCGCGCATGGTTCACCCTTCCCGATACTTTACGCAATAACAATGGCGACCCTGTTAACGCAGTCTATGGCTTTACTGACTTTGTTGCAGGCTTACTAGAAGAAGTTAAACCTAAATATATTTCGTTTGCATTTGATCAAAGCCTCACAAGTTCTTTTAGGAATACCATTTATCCTCCTTATAAAGCGAATCGTGAGCCCGCACCTGACGAATTAAAACTTCAATTTGATTTCTGCCGTCGCTTTATTGAAGCACTTGGATTACCGATACTAAGTAGTGATCGCTATGAAGCCGATGACTTATTGGGTACGGCTGCCACATACGCACGCGAAGCAGGACACCAAGTCACTATTCTGAGCTCCGACAAAGATCTTGCCCAGCTGATAGAAGAAGATGATATTTTATGGGACTACGCTAAGAATAGACGTTTCAATCCCAAGAGAATCAAAGAACACTTTGGTGTTCGACCCAATCAAATTGCCGATCAACTTGCGATCGCAGGTGATAAGGTCGACAACATTCCTGGTGTTCCCGGCGTCGGTATGACAACCGCTGCTAGACTGTTAAATAAATTTGATTCAATCGATGGCTTGCTTAACAACATCGATACAATCAGCGAGATGAAAATACGCGGCGCAAAACGCATTCAGGGATTGATTGACGAACATCAAGAAACTATTTTGTTATGCAAAAAATTAACTGAGATAAAATGTGATGCTGAAACATCTCATGGAAGTTTTGGGTTAGAACGCGATCAATGTGATCACACCGAGCTACAAGATTTGTTTGAAGAGTTAGGCTTCGGTAATTTAAGAAAGCAACGCTGGAAAAATCTAACGACCGCTTAGCCCATCTATTACTTTGACTATAACTTAAACATTCAGACACGTATTACTGTTCTGCACCAGTATTTTTAGCTAACTGTTGAGATTTCATTTTAAGTTGGCGATCTTTTGCTTCGTCATAATTAGAACTCACTTGTTCCCATCCTTGCATATTTCTTAACGCAAGCTGGGTAACGGCTTGAATATGAGCAGGCTCGGCGTTTAATGCCGGGATGTATTGAAATTGTTGACCACCCGCATCCATAAATATTTCACGGTTCAGCATATCAATTTCTTCTAGCGTTTCAACACAGTCGGCAGAAAACCCCGGACAGAAAATATCGATAGAAGTCACTCCTTCTGCTGGCAACTTTTCTAACGTTTTGTCGGTATAAGGTTTTAACCATTCTTCACGGCCAAAGCGCGACTGAAAAGTTAATTGCCATTGTGAATCAGACAACCCCAAATTATCCGCAATCAATCGAGCGGTTTTGTGGCACTGGCAGTGGTAGGGATCACCCGATAATAAAAATCGTTTAGGCAAGCCGTGGAAAGAAAAAATTAATTTGTCACTTTGTTGATGTGATGCCCAATAATTTTTTATTTGCTGAGAGCATGCATCGATATATACCGGATCATCTGCATAATGTTGAACAAACCGAAGTTCAGGTACCCAGCGTAACTTTTCAAATACTTTAGCAACTGCATCAAATGTTGAGCCAGTCGTCGAGCCTGAATACTGTGGATATAAAGGCATGACAACTAGCTTGGTCACATTCTTTTCATGCAGCTTGTGCAAGGCTGAAGAAATTGATGGTTGTCCGTAACGCATGGCAAACTCAACTTCTATGTGTTCAAGTTGTTGTTGTGTAAAATGCTGTTTAACCGATGCCACCAATGCTTTGGTATGAGCCATCAATGGTGAACCTTCTTTCGTCCAAATCTTCGCGTAGGTCTCAGCGCTGCGTTTTGGTCGGATACGCAAAATAATTAAATTTAAAATTAGCCACCATAGAGGGCGTGGATACTCTACAACTCGAGGGTCCCACAAAAATTCCGCCAGGTATTTTCTCAACGCTGGAGCAGTTGGCGCTTCAGGCGTGCCTAAATTAGTGACTAGCAAACCGACTCTTTCCACGCTTGCGTGGCTATAATTTTTCTTACCTATATATTTCATGGGTGGAGATTATAGAGCGTTTAACCGTTAGCAGCGATGCCACTACTAATTTAAAAATTAGGGGGTAATGCGTAACCTTTTATGTAAAGGGCTTGTACGGGGAAAATGAGCTAATAAAAATTTCATCTGATCGACCAGCACTCGGCGGCCTTGTAGATAAATATATTCTGCATGTGTTGGTATAAAAGGAACAGCTAACAACTCCATGCCTGCTTGCTCTGGTGTATTGTCCGCTTTTTGGTTATTACAGCGTTTACATGCCGTGACTACATTACTCCAACAATCGCTACCGCCTTGACTAATTGGCGTAACATGATCGCGAGATAATTCTCGACGATCAAAACGATCGCCACAGTACAAACATAGATATGCATCACGCTTAAACAAAGTATGATTATTTAGAGGCGGGACATAATTATCATGCAAAGAATTATTACTACCATAGGTGGCAATAATAGAACTGACTTCAATCGCGCTTGGAATACCTGTTTTAGCATTGATACCACCGTGAATGACATACAACGGCTCTCCACACGAATATGCAACCTGTTCCGACGAATACAATTTAGTCGCCTCTTGGTAATTGATCCATTCAAGCGGCATGCCAGAAACATCTGTTCTCAATACTTGCTGCCACAAAGATTGCACGTTTCTTACTCCTATTGTGTAAGTCGTGTGCTACTCTAATGATGATCAACACAGCTTGCAAGCATACTTAAGCTTTACAAATATTAAATTTTTATTAAAGATTTTACCTGCACCAGTGATGCGCATTAAACAAAAAAAATTATTAGCAATAGGTGTCATAGTGCTTGCTGGTCTCGTTTTAGTATCCCGAAATTTTCAGCCAAGCTTACATGCCTCAGATCATATTGAATCGACCGTGCGTTATGTGGTTGACGGAGACAGTCTTTACTTAGAAGGTTATCAACCTCAGATTCGCCTATGGGGTGTCGATGCGCCCGAAAAGAATGAATTAGGATATGATCAGGCGAAGAGGTATTTAAATAAAATTGCATTGGCACAGCAAGTGCACTGTGACATTGTCGATATTGATAAATATGATCGTTCGGTCTCGAGATGCTTCTTAGAAAACGGAGACGAGATCAATCGTATGATGATTGAAAGTCATACTGCAAAAGAATACTTGCGCTTCACCCAAGGGTTTTATTCCTCCCCAAACTGATGATTTTGTGAGCCAGAATCAGACTATAAATCTGATGTGAATGGCAGCATTCATGTAAAATATAAGACCGCGGGCGAGCTTACTTAAAGTAGTTTATTCACAATAACCGTTAAGCAGCTGTGCTATTTTCTAAATCCTAAAAATAAACCCACCAAACGATCTAAGTGTATGATTTATAAACAAGAATTATTGGGTAAAACATACACAAATCGATGCTTAGTCTATGATGTAAGTAATTTTAGGGATTTTTCTAAGCCTTTTCCACATATTTATCCACAGATCATGTGGATAGTTTTTTTTCCGTATCAATGAGTCGACTTAACATCGCGCAAATTGGAATTGATTCCCCACTGCGAAAATTATTCGATTACCGCGTAGGTAAAGATTGTCAGGATTTGAAAGTCGGAATGCGCGTTCTCGTCCCCTTTGGAAAAAGAACAGTGGTGGGTATCGTCGTAAACTTTATCGACCAAAGTGACATTCCGACTGCCCGATTAAAGACGATTCTAAATAAAATTGATGAGGAACCTCTATTTGATACTAAGTTATTCGCCTTGATTAGCTGGGCCGCACGGTACTACCAATATCCACTAGGCCCCGCATTATTTACAGCCTTGCCACCTGCTCTACGAAAAACCGCTTCTGCAAGCAATTCAAACAATAAATTTGTTTGGGTAGCCATCGAGCAAGACACTTTGACGCGCGCGCCTAAACAAAAAGAAATTCTAGATTGGCTACATACACAAACTCTTGGTACTGATACTCAATCCATTATGGAGCACTTTCCAAATAGCCGAAGTGCACTGGCCGCGCTAGCAAAACGTGGTTTAATTGAAAAACAACAAGTAACTCTCAAAAACTCTTCACCTCAAACCCCCAAGTTTTCAAATCTCAAACTAAACACTGATCAAGCTAAGGCTAGCAAGGAACTGATCAGTCATTTAAATACCTTTCAAGTATGCTTACTTGAGGGTGTCACAGGCAGTGGAAAGACAGAAGTTTATTTCAGTGTGATTGAGAAGATTCTGGCTTTGCCCAAGGCACAAGTCTTAATCCTGGTACCGGAGATTGGGCTCACACCACAACTGTATAGTCGATTAGAGAATCATTTTGGTATTGATATTGCGCTATTACACTCGAATACAACTGACAAACAGCGCAAAGAGACATGGTTAAACATCAAGTCGGGCAAACAAAGAATTATTTTAGGTACTCGTTTAGCGGTTTTCACGAGAATGCAAGACTTACAACTGATTATTATCGATGAAGAACATGATCCTTCATTTAAACAACAAGAAGGGTTTCCTTACCATGCACGCGATGTTGCTATTTATCGTGCAAAGCAATGGAATGTTCCTATTATTTTAGGCAGCGCAACACCGTCTTTTGAATCCTTACAAAATGTGCAGCGTAAAAAATTTCAGCATTTAACATTGCCTAAACGTGCACATTCAGAACATATGCCAAACATCAAGATTGCAGACATGCGCGCATTGTCAGCTGACAATATTTTATCTCCGAAGCTTGTCAAAGCGATGCATGAACATCTTCAAAAAGGGCAACAAGTCATTTTATTCTTGAATCGTAGGGGATATGCGCCCGCCCTGCTTTGTCATGACTGCGGCTGGGTCGCACAATGTGGTCGTTGTGATGCAAATATGGTGTATCACACTCAACAGCAAAATTTACATTGCCATCATTGTGACAGCATCACAATAAAACCCATACACTGTCCGGAATGTAACTCGACTAATTTGATGTTACTTGGGCATGGAACACAAAAAGTTGAAGAAACCATTGAACAAACTTTCCCAGGATACTCGCTGATACGTCTTGATCGTGATAATACTAAACGCAAAGGCAGTTTAGAGAAAATACTAAAAGATATTCGAGAACAAAAACATCAAATAATCATAGGCACACAAATCTTATCTAAAGGTCATGACTTTCCGAATGTATCACTCGTTGGCATTCTTGACATTGATTATGGTATTTACAGCGCAGACTTTAGAGCTTTAGAACGTACGGCACAGTTATTAATTCAAGTTGCTGGTCGATCTGGACGCAGAAATACTCAAGGTGAAGTCTATGTACAAACGCATAATCCAGATCATCCTTTATTAAATTCGCTATTAAGTGAAGGCTATTCTTCATTTGCAAAGCAGGCACTGCATGAACGAGAAGAGTGGCAACTTCCCCCATACTCTTATCAAATTTCATTGCGCGCACGCGGACAGACAAGTGCAAATGTCTATAATTTCCTGGAGCGCATCAAAGTAATCGCCAAGCAAATAATTCCAAACAACATTCAGATCCAAGGACCGATCTCTCCTACGATGGAAAGAAAAGCTGGGCAATATCGTGCTTTTATTTTACTCACAAGTAAACAAAGGGGCTCAATATCTAAATATCTAGATGCATGGTTTGAGAAAATTGAACAGTTGCCTGAAGCAAAAAAAGTGAGATGGAGCATCGATGTTGACCCCATAGATTCTTTCTAAAAAACTTCACTATAAAATAGTACAATGCTGCGCTCAGTCCACATCATGCTCAATAGGTTATCAATTTGAAGGATCAGATCAGCCAAGCCATTTCAAATGCAATAAAGCAACTTGCTCAGAATGGCGATATCTCTCAATCATTTAACGGACAAGTACAAGTCACAAGAACAAAAGATCCTAGTCATGGTGACTTTGCCAGCAATATTGCGATGGTGTTTGCCAAACAAGTTGAAATGGTCCCGCGGGACTTTGCGAACTTGCTATGCCAACAACTTGTATCAGAGTCTTCTTTTGAGAAAGTCGAAATTGCAGGACCAGGTTTTATTAATTTCTTCCTAGCCCAAAAAGATCAAACAAAAATTATCACCAAAATTCTTGCTGAGAAAGAAGACTTCGGGAAAAACCAGCAAGGCAAAGGGCAATCCATCCATATCGAATATGTCTCCGCCAATCCTACGGGTCCTCTACATGTAGGACATGGCCGTGGTGCAGCCTACGGTGCCACAATTGCAAATATCTATATTGCAAATGGTTATAAGGTTCATCGTGAATACTATGTGAATGATGCTGGCCGTCAAATGGATATTTTAGCGACATCCGTTTGGTTAAGATATTTAGATCTATGTGGCGCCGAAATGACTTTCCCAAGTAACGGTTATCAGGGTGATTACATATGGGACATCGCAGCCACTGCTCATCGAGAACATGATCAACAATATTTAATCAAGCCGGAAACTTTCATCTCTGACTTACCTGCAGATGAACCCGATGGTGGCGACAAAGAAGAACATATTGATGCTTTGATCAATATTGCAAAACAAAAGTTAAATACTAACGGCTATGCTATTTTCTTTAATCTCGCTATCGATACTATTCTTTCAGACATCAAAGATGACTTGCATTTATTTGGAGTTGACTACGAACAATGGTACTCAGAGAGGAGCTTATTCGATAATGGAAAAGTGAAAGAGGCAATAGATAGGTTAAAAGCAAGCCAACACGTTTATGAGAAAAAGGGTGCATTATGGTTTGCTTCCTCAAAGTTAGGAGATGAAAAAGATCGTGTCGTTGTTCGTGATAATGGACAACCGACTTATTTTGCTTCTGACATTGCCTATCATGCAGATAAGTTCTCTAAGAAATACTCACATGTAATCAATATCTGGGGCGCAGATCATCACGGATATATCGCGCGAGTGCGTGCAGCACTAAAAGCTATGGACTTTGATGATAATAAACTAGATATTTTACTAGTACAGTTTGCAAATCTTTATCGCGGTAAAGAAAAGTTACAAATGTCGACACGCTCTGGAGAATTTGTAACTCTGAGGGCGCTACGTAAGGAAGTTGGAGCCGATGCGGCACGTTTCTTTTATGTAATGAGAAAATCTGAACAACACTTGGATTTTGACTTAGAACTCGCTACTTCGAAAAGTAATGAAAATCCAGTGTACTATGTGCAGTATGCACATGCGCGTATCTGCAGCGTGCTAAAACAAAGTGGTGTAACTAATAACATAGACATTCCCGAAACCCTTGGTGAAATGCTCACTCAAGATAACGAAATAAAATTGATGCAGAAACTCTCAGAATTTGAAGATATTATTCATGCTGCATGCAACAAACAATCGCCTCATTTAATTGTGCATTACTTACGCGAGCTTGCACAAAAATTTCATTCTTACTATAACGAAACCCAATTCCTTGTCGACTCGCAAGCACTAAAAAATGCTCGCTTACAATTGGTATTAAGTGTCAAACAAGTTGTCGTAAATGGTTTAACGCTACTAGGTGTTAAAGCACCTGAGAAAATGTAATGCCTCCAAAAAAGAAAACCACACGTCGAAAGACAACCAATCCTAGCCGCAGACCACTCCCAGGATGGATCTGGATGCTGACAGGGTTAGTCATTGGGTTAAGCGCAACATTTTTACCCACACTTAACGAGCAACATGAGACTATTGAGTTAGAGGTCGAAGAAATTAATCCCACTAGTTCGGATTCAAAACGCAAGTTTGATTTCTATACTTTATTGCCTGAATTAGAGGTCGTTGTTGATGAGAATACTCCAAGACAAGCGGTTCCCAATAAAACATCAAGCAATAAAACCCAAACAGGCAGCTTTGTATTACAAGTTGGCTCTTTTAAAAGCAATGTAGAAGCTGACAGTCTCAAAGCACAACTGGCTCTCATCGGTGTTGTTACTAACATTGAGGTCGTCAATGTCAACGGCGTCAAATGGCATCGGGTTCGCGTTGGGCCAAGCCAAGACCTAGCTAAACTTGAGTCAACACAAAAACGATTGCGGGCAGAAAAAGTTGATTCGATATTATTGAAAGTCAGAGGATAACTAAATTACACTATTATTCTGGCGGGCATTTACAATCGCATTCAGTTGATTGTTCCGGAACATCTTGATCTGCATTTTCCAAGCGTTCAAGTCGTGCTTCCAATTGTTCTAAACGTTTTTGTTGTTGCTGAGATTGAGCAACAGCAATACTTTCGGCACTTGCAACCTCGATTACATCTAAACCCTCAATTCCAGCATTAACGATTTCATTCGCTTCTTTAGTTTTTGACGGGTTAGGGGTAAACGCATTTCGGCTATCCATAATTTCAAAGCTATTATATTTTTCTGCATCTTTATCTTTTGTTACCAAGCGCACCATAGGAGAATTCCCAGTGACTTCCGATGAGTCAAGATCGACATACTTTGTTTCATAAACTGGCTCGAAAATATCTTTGCTGCGTTTCCACGAAACAACAGCAAATCCTTCATCAGTAAAAACAATATGCCCTTTTTCTCGATCCTTCCCTCCGGAAAAAAAACCATAACCTTTTTTGCCAGGGTAGAAGTAAACATTACTGGTAATCAGAATAGTTTGATCATCTCCCACGATCCCACTGTTACGTAATTTCTCACTTATTTCTTTTTTATCATCAGCATTTGCGACTAAAGATAGGCTTGTAATAGCAACAAGCAAAAATGCAACTAACTGCTTCATGAATGTATTCAACCTTTTGGATATAAATATTTAATTAGAAAACAAGTATAAAGGAAAGTAGAGGCATCTCTAATATCTGCTGCTATTTTAATCAATATTGCACCAGATTGGTGCGGTTAGCTTTTAATGGTTATCTGCATCGAGTATAAGATACAAACCCAAAACAAAATAGTTACTAAAAGACACTATGCATTTAGAAAACTTTCCTGCTACAGCAGAAATTCAGGCTCAAATCCCTGACTTTTCAGCGATTAAACGAAGCGAATTGATAGCACGGATTAAAGAATTACTGGTACGTGAAAATGCGGTTCTAGTGGCTCACTACTATACTCATGAAGATCTTCAAGAAATAGCTGAAGACACGGGAGGGATGGTGGCAGACTCGCTTGAAATGGCACGTTTTGGATATGAACATACTGCCTCCACGATCATCGTTGCTGGCGTAAAATTTATGGGTGAAACAGCAAAAATTTTGAGCCCAGAAAAACGCGTCCTCATGCCAACACTGGAAGCTACTTGCTCGCTAGACTTAAGTTGCCCCGCCGACAAATTCTCTGAGATGTGTGACCAGCATGCAGACCGTGTATCTGTAGTTTATGCAAACACTAGCGCTGCGGTAAAAGCACGTGCTGATTGGGTAGTCACATCGAGTGTTGCTGTGAAAATTATTTCTCACTTAATGGATCAAGGTGAAAAAATACTGTGGGCACCTGACCGTCATTTAGGTAGTTATTTACGTAAGGTCACAGGCGCCGACATGCTACTTTGGGAAGGAGATTGCATCGTCCATAATGAATTTAAAGCCAGAGCATTAGGAGACTTAATCGAGCAAAATCCTGACGCTGCTGTGCTGGTTCACCCAGAATCCCCCCAAAATGTCATTGATATGGCTGACGTCGTCGGCTCAACCAGCGCTCTGATCAAGGCAACACATACTCTAGATAATAAATCGTTTATCGTTGCTACTGATAATCGCATCTTTTATAAGATGAAACAGCTAGCACCTGATAAAAATTTCATTGAGGCCCCAACGGCTGGCGAAGGTGCGACATGCAAAAGTTGTGCTCACTGCCCATGGATGGCAATGAATGGATTACATAATCTATTACATGTATTGGAAACTGGTGAAAATGAAATATTTGTCGAAGAAAAAATACGACAACTTGCCTATCGCTCGACCAAGCGCATGCTTGATTTTGCAGCAAATAATTAAATCGTCAAATTACTTTTTATCAAAATCAATCGCGAGAACTGTATATGGTTGCTAATGCATCCAAAGCTCCAAAAGGTTCTCATGATCCGATTTCACTGGAGATGTTTACTGAGTTAATTCAGACAATGTCACCTGCAGAGATTTCACAAATTCCATTAGAAAATCTTCCAAGCCATATTCCATCTGATATTGCGGAACATGCCTCGCCCGGCGTTAGAGGTGCGGTAGAAGATTTATTAATGAGTTTGAATTCATTTCATTTAAAGAGGCGTATTGCGGATGTTGATAATTATGGTGAGGCAGTCGCCAACGCAATGGATAAGGCTAAAACTAGCTGTACGTCTAACTCATTACGCATTTTCAAAAATAAAATATTATGTTTGATTGATACACTTCAAATTGCCAAAAAAGAAGCCAAACCTGTCACTGAAGAAGCGATTGTTAATCAAATTGTCTCAATCAATAATCTATTAATTGACGTAAGAAGTGAAAGCTATACGATGACTAGCACTCTCGATGTTCTAGAGTCTATTCTTCCAATATCAGACAACGATCAAACAAGATTTAATTCATTAATTCGACGCGTTAATAAAGCCATCGAGGTTACTGAAAATACCTTATCTGAATATTATATTTTAAGATTGAAACTGCTCTCAAAAATTATCTCTGACAAACGTAAACATATTGAGTCTAATGAAGAGATTCTTCGAAAATATCATGAGGAACTTACAAACCTTCAACAGGATTTAGAAAACACTAAAGGTATTTGGCGACGCACAGTTCAAAGAAAATCCACACTCGAGGAAGAAGAAACTATCCAAAAGATGATTGAGGAACAGATTAACAAAATTAACCAAAAAGAAATTATTATTTCTGAGAATGATTTAATTCTATGGTTAGACACAATCGTGGATGCCAGCCTAAGCAAGGGATCTCAAGAACGTGCTGCTAAATCTTTACGCACCTCGAGAATATCTTTGTATTATTTGCTGAACCGTTTCTGTCTTGGGCAAGAACAATCAGCAATTCAAATTGCTCAAAACCCATTTATTCAAGTAAATCCCGAGCAAGCAATTCGTTATGTATTACTATCTGAACAATTTATTTTAGATTATTTTACAAAAAGAAAAAATGATAAAACTGCTTGGTTAAGTGGTGCTGCCGAAAGTAAAATTGCCGAACTAGATGAACTCCAAAAAGATATTATGGCGGAATTGAAACGTGCTTCTAAAGGAATTCTCTAAATCACACTGAAATATGGGCTTCCTTAGGTAGTTGTAAATAATATCCTTGCTTTTGCAAACTTTTCTTAACCTCATTTAATTCTGCATTAGCTAATTTACCAACAGCATCCAAATCGATATCTAAAGCAAATTCCAGCCTTCCTAATAGGCTTAGTAAGTTTTGTGGCAAGTGGTCAAATTGATTTTCTCCCAATACATAAAGATAAGTATCGGCTTTTCTTGTGCCACGATATACGAAGCACTTCATTTATTGACCATTGATGGGTTCAACAGGGCTTAGCGCTTCACCCTCATCGATGAGTTCTTCGACTTGTTCTGGTGAACCTACTTCGACATCTTTAATCGTTTCAGTCAATACTTCTTGAGGTGTTTCATTTCCTAGTTGGCTTTCTAAGAGTACCGGCTCCTCTACCACATCCTCTTCAATTGCTATTACTTGAGTTTGTTCTTCTATTTGATCTTCTTGAGGAATATTGAGTGATTGACCTTTAGCTAACTTAACTTCAACAGATTTTATATCTGCATGCGAGTAGCTCAATGCCACACTTCCCCCGGAAGCATTTGATTCAACCAATATTGCTTCTGGATCAACATTAACAAGTGTTCCTTCAATAATTGATCCATCGTTCATCGATAAACGTACCGGCATATCCAGTGCATATTGCACTTCTTCAAAAGTTAAAGGCTGATAGTAAAATACTGGTGCAGATATCGCGACAGATTTTTGCTCAGGAACAAGTTCTTGTATTTCTACTTCCTCAAATTCACTCCCCGTCAATAAAGGATCATAGTTGTCATCACTAGCTAGCTTCGCAGCTTGAGCTTCTTGTTCATTGGGCAACGGTTCCTCTTCAATTGGAACAATTTTCTCTTCTATTGTTTGGACTACTTTATTTTCTTCAAGAAAGTGGAGTTGTTCTGAGACACCACCATAAATACTGACTATGAGCGCTATTAACCCTATTACTAGTATAAAACCCGCCTTTCTGACGGAAATTGATCCCAAATTGAAAAACATGTAACCAATTAAAGGTAAAATTAATAAAAGACTGACGATCGCAGCAGGCTTATTTTCGTGATATGCAACTTTAAATAGCATCAATAACGCTATCAACGTCACCAACACACCTACAAAAAATATTGATATTTCAAGCATTTAGTCTTTTATCCTATGAGCAGGACGATTCATCGAATCGAGATAGGTATATCCACACAAAGCATTTTTAATTTCGTTTAAAACAGTATCTTGCACTTCGTTTTCGGTTTTCATTTCGTTGAGTTTGGCTTTGCATTTCGCGAGTACATCACTTTCACTTATATGGACTCTCGTTAATAGTTCATTAACACAATCACCAATTTCAAAGTTTGTGAATAATAGCTCGTCTTGATCTAACTTTTCTACATTAACTGCATGAGTGTCTCCAAACAGGTTATGAATGTCACCCAATATCTCTTGATAAGCCCCTAACATGAAAAATCCAAGCAAATACTGCTCACCCTCGCGTAAAACATGCAACTGTAAATTTGGTTTGAGTTGATGATCATATGCATATAACGACACTTGTCCGTCAGAGTCACAAGTTAGGTCATGAATTCTAGCTGGCACTTGCGGTTCCTCATTTAGCCTATTTAGAGGTACGATAGGAAAAATTTGATCCAAACCCCAAGTATCCGGCATTGATTGAAACAGTGAAAAATTGGCGTAGTATTTTGCCGTTACTTTCAAGTCACTTGCACATTTTTGCAGTAGCTCTTCCAAATGAGCTCGTTGATTTAAGCCAATTTCACCCACAATAAATTGCTGATTTATTTGTTTGTGATAACTGGCAAGCTCTTTTTCGTTTATAGTTTTATTGCTTTTAATTTGCTCTTTTAATGTTTGGGTAATACTACATTCAACAGATTTATCACTTACAGCTTCATGTTCATCAGCGCCATCTTGCTCAATAACATTTGTAATTAGCACCGCATGGTGAGCTGTTATTGCTCGACCATTCTCGGTAAATATTTTTGGGAGTGGTAATTTATTATTTTCACAATAGTCGCCCACTGTTTTAATAATAATCTGTGCATAATCTTTCAAAGAGTATGCTTTAGAGAAATAACTTGTATCTTGCAGAGATGAATAATCAACAGCGAGACCCCCTCCTACATCTATACAAGATATTGAAAAATCTTGGGCATATAATTCGTGATATACTCGCATCGCCTCTGACAAACCCAATTTGATGTCTGTGAGATCAGATATCTGGGACCCCATATGAAAGTGTAAAACGCTCAACCAATGTACGCAATTAGAAGCATTTAATCGCTTAAGAAGTTTTACCAAATCATTAGCATCAAGCCCGAACTTTGCATGCTTACCTCCAGAGTTCTGCCAGTTCCCCGAAGCCATGCTACTTAATCGCACTCGCACACCTAGTAGAGGCTCGATCTCCAAATCTGAACATTCCTTTTGTATAAGATCGATCTCAGATAAGTTTTCAATCACGATATATACTTGAATGCCCATCATATGTGCATATAGCGCTAAACGAACATAGGCTCTATCTTTGTAACCATTACATACCAACAACCCATCAGAGTAATTAAGCAAGCTCAATGCAGCTAATAATTCAGTCTTGCTCCCCACTTCTAAACCAATGCTTGATACATCTGATGTCAATATATGTTCCAGCACAGTTTTTTGTTGATTAACTTTTATCGGATAAAAAGGAATATGATCTATAGCGTAGTTACAATTTAATGCAGCATTTTCAAATGCATCACTTAACTCTTTTAATCGTGCATTCAATATTTGTGGAAATCGAATTAATACTGGAAGAGAAATCCCTTGCTTAATTAACTCATCTTTAACATCCATTAAATCGATTTTAGTCATGCTATCTGGGCAAGCAATTATATGACCCACTTCATTTATATCGTAATATCCTTCACTCCATATTGATATGTTGTAAAATTCTTTCGCTCGTTTTAAGTTCCACTGTGGAAACTGTTCTTTATTCATTCTTTTACTCCTATGAACACAAATAATCTACAAGGAAACTGGTTTACTGAGAAATGTGGTGATTATGGTTGCGCATTTTCTTTAGACATAATTTCCAAGTTGCACGAAGAACAATCTGAATACCAAAAGATTGAGGTCTATAACACCAGGAATTTTGGTCATTTATTAGTGATCGATGGCTACATTATGCTCAGCGAAAAAGATAATTTCATATACCACGAGATGATGAGTCATCCCGCATTATTTAGTCACGCGCATCCTCGTCATGTTGTCATCATAGGTGGCGGTGATTGTGGCACATTACAGCAAGTCGCTAAACATTCATGTATAGAAAATATTACTCAAATTGAAATTGATGAACGTGTCATGAGAATTTCTGAAGAATATTTTCCAGAATTGAGTAGTGCAAATCAGGACTCTAGAGTTACCTTTGAGTTTAAAGATGCTATTGAGTGGATGCGCACTACAAAATCAGAAAGCATCGATATAATTATCGTTGATAGCACAGATCCTGTTGGACCTGCTGAAGGATTATTTAAAAAAGTTTTTTATCAGAGTTGTTATCGAGCTTTGACAAAAGACGGAATCATCATCCAACAAAGTGAATCGCCACTCATCCATTGGGAATCCATTACTAAGCCAATGCAAGAAGAAATGATTGCTGCAAAATTCAGCGAAGTTGAAACTTTATTTTTCCCACAGCCGGTTTATCCGACTGGCTGGTGGTCAACGACCATGGCTGCAAAAAATGATATACAACTTGTTCGGGATAAAGACTTAAAAAAATTATGCTTTGAAACTAAATACTATAATTACGATATTCATCTAGCTGCTTTTGCGAAACCAAGCTTTTTACGCAACCGGCTTTAGAAATTTTCATGGAAAGCGTTATGAACACGGTAAATAGCAAGCAAAAGTAAACGAAAAAGCTGAGCTAACATCTAATAAGTAAAAATTTTGAGTATATTTTTAACACCTTATCTTCATACGCTATAAACTTAAATATAGAAATAAAAAAAGGCGCCCAAATGGGCGCCTAACTTTTACCAGCACGGCTTTTGAAAAGTGTTACTTCGAAACGAATTCTGGATAGGCTTCAATTCCACATTCAGAGTAATCGACGCCTTCCATTTCATCCTCTTCACTGACACGGATGCCAATAGTCATCTTCAGGATTCCCCAAACGATGAGTGAAACAATGAATGTCCAAGCAAAGATGACAACCGCTCCGTAAAGCTGCGTACCAATGCCTGCATCAGGATTTGAAAAGACCACGGCAATCAGCCCCCATAGACCACATACACCGTGAACCGAAATAGCACCAACCGGATCATCAATCCTGATCTTGTCCATTGTCACGATACTGAAGACCACAATCACACCGCCGATGGCGCCTATTACAGTGGCTAAGATTGGCGAGGGCATTAATGGTTCAGCAGTGATTGAAACTAAACCTCCCAAGGCACCATTTAATGCCATGGTCAAGTCTGCTTTGCCAAACATTAGCTTAGCGGTAATCAGTGCGGCAACCACACCACCCGCCGCCGCAGTATTGGTATTTACAAAGATCAGACCAACAGCATTCGCTTCTGCAACATTTGAGATTATTAATTCTGACCCGCCATTAAACCCGAACCAGCCTAGCCAGAGGGCAAATGTTCCAAGGGTGGCGAGTGGCATATTACAACCAGGCATCGCTACGACTTTACCGTCCACATAACGACCTTTGCGTGCACCAAGCAATATTACACCTGCGAGAGCCGCCGTGGCGCCACACATATGAACTACGCCTGATCCAGCAAAATCTAAGAAACCAGCTTGATCTAAGAAACCACCGCCCCATTTCCAGAAGCCTTGCACTGGATAGATGAAGCCAGTCATGACTACTGCAAAAATCAAAAATGACCAAAGTTTCATTCTTTCAGCGACTGCACCAGAAACAATCGACATTGTCGCTGCTACGAAAACTGCCTGAAAGAAAAAGTCTGATAGGCCTGAATAATAGATATCACCGCCACTTGCTATTACATCTTCAGCGGAGTTATCAGCACTACCCAAGAGATCAAAGCCAAATGGCCAGATTGAGCTATCAGTACCGCTGTACATGATGTTGTAGCCCATCAACATGTACATTATGCATGCCACTGAATATAGCGAAATATTTTTAGTAAGGATTTCTGCAGTACTTTTACTACGAACCATACCGGCTTCCAACATAGCAAATCCAGCAGCCATCCACATTACGAGTGCACCCATTACTAAGAAATAAAAAGTATCTAGTGCATATGAGAGTTCAATAACTTGATTATCCACAATTCCCTCCAAAAAGGTTAAGTGTTGTTCTTATAAAGCTTCTGCACCCGACTCACCGGTACGAATACGTATTGCTTCAGAAAGATCAGATACAAAGATTTTGCCATCACCAATTTTTCCAGTGTTGGCAGCTTTAGTAATTGCATCAATGACAGATTCCACAAGGTCGTCATTAATAGCGATTTCTAATTTGATTTTTGGCAAAAAGTCGATGACATATTCCGCACCTCGGTATAGCTCGGTATGCCCTTTTTGTCTGCCGAAACCTTTAACTTCAGTGGCAGTAATACCTGTGACACTGATCTCAGATAAGGCTTCACGCACATCATCTAATTTGAAAGGCTTGATTATTGCTGTTATGAGCTTCATTGGTTTTCTCCCAATAGTTCTACTTATAGAAATGACACATAGCTAATTTAGCTATGTGTCAGATAAAACATACACTTAGAGGATGTCCCATCCCCAAGAAATAGAAACGTAAGCTTCTGTTTCTTCGTCATCGTCATTACCATCTAGGCCTTCAAGAATGTTGGCATCCCAGGTATGTACGACAGCACCAGTGAGTTCAAAACCAGCTAATTCCATGGTGTAACCCACTTCGACATTTTGGCCAAGATCATCTTTTGCATCGTCGTCAAATCGGCCGTATGTTAAGTACGCGCCTGAATATCCTAGAGTTGCTGCAAAGTAATTGTAGTTATCACCTTCTGTATTGCCATTATCATCAAGGAATTCGCCGTTGTACTCTCCAAAAGAGAATTCTAGATCAAGACTTACATCATTCGCTGAACCACCAGCGTATAGGTTAAACTCGTTATATTCAGCATCAAAATTATCTGAATATTGATAAGTCGTATAACCACCACCGACATACATGCCGTTATCAAATTCAAAAATATATCCAGCGTATATGTCATACTCGATACCAGGATTTACTTGAGCCAACCAAGTACCAAGATAAAATCCGCCAAACCCAAGATCTATACCACCATTTCCAGAAGAATCATTCTGAGGAATTCCACGGTAAATGTAATCGGACAAAATTCCTGCATTACCTGTGATAGAAAGTTCATCTGCGAGTGATGTTGCTGGTATTGTTAGTACAGAAGCGGCAATTGCTGCACTGCCCAGTAAGCCTGTGATTTTTTTATTCATTTAGATTTTCTCCACAAAAAAATTAATTTGATTCGACTGAAAGTTTGCATATCTCATGCCACAAGCTTTTTATTTATTTAAATCAATGGTTTATGAATTTACTGCCTCAAGTTGAAGCTTAATTAGATATAAATTGCACATATACTGTGCAATTATGCACTTAAACGGTGCGCACTATTTTGGGTAAAGAGATTGCTGGACTAGATAGTTTTTTTGAACTAATTTGCTCGTATGAAATTAGACTCAAGCAAAATCGACGAAGTCGTCTCCAAACTAAAAGAGTCTCTACCTGATGAGATCGGAAATCTAAAACAAGCTGGAGAAACTAAGCTAAAGCTTGTTCTTGAGGGTGCTTTGCAGCGCTTGGAAGTTGTTTCAAGGGAAGAATATGACGTTCAGGCCGAGGTTCTCCAACGCACTCGTCAACGTGTAGATGATCTTGAAAAAAGAATTTCAGAATTAGAGAACAAATAACCACTATACAAGTAAGGCCCCACCAAACTCAGATTAATCCCATTTCAACCTACTTCAGTATTTTTTCAGTGACAAAAACCTAGTCGACAACCTCTTCGCATTTAATTGAAATTAAGTGTTAAAAACTTTGCGCACATAACAACGTCCAATGTGCCATCAATAATTAGTTATAAGTAAGATGTTTGTTCTCTTGAATAAATACATAGGCTTATGTCTCTTGCTACAGTTTATAGCCGCGCACAAAACGGGATTGAAGCACCGCTAGTTTCTGTAGAAGTTCATTTAAGTAATGGTTTACCAAGATTCTCAATTGTAGGCCTACCAGAAGCTGCGGTAAAAGAGAGTAAAGACCGAGTGCGTGCTGCGCTCTTGAGCTCAAACTTTGATTTTCCAGCACGTCGAATCACCGTGAATTTAGCGCCAGCAGAACTCCCAAAGCAAGGGGGGCGTTTTGATTTACCAATCGCCCTGGGCTTGCTTGTAGCAACAAAACAATTAAATGCATTAGGCATCAATGATTATGAATTTCTAGGTGAATTAGGTTTAAACGGAGAACTGCGAAAAACAGTCGGCATATTGCCTGCTGCATATGCATGTCATCTAAAAGGTTCAAAATTAATAACCTCAATAGAAAATGAGGATGAGTTAGAGCCCATTCAACATGCAGAATTTTTTTGTGCCAATCATTTATTAGATGTTTGCGCTCATCTAAATAAGATAAAACTATTAGTAAAACAAACAAAAAATCATCAAGCTAACTTCAACCAAACTTTTGCTTCAATGAATGATGTGCAAGGGCAAGCAAGGGCAAAGCGTGCACTCACTATTGCTGCGGCAGGACATCATCATGTCCTTATGGTGGGTTCACCTGGCTCAGGTAAAACAATGTTGGCCAGTCGTTTTCCTTCACTACTCAGCTTAATGTCTGAACAAGAAACCTTAGAAACTTGTAGTTTGTACTCAATTTCGAATTCACAAAACAATCGCATTACTCCGCAAACACGTCCATTTAGAAGACCTCATCATACTGTTTCTCCTATTGGATTAGCAGGTGGAGGATCTATACCTAAGCCCGGTGAAATTTCTCTCGCCCATAATGGTGTATTATTTTTAGATGAATTTACTGAGTTCACTAGACAGTCATTAGAAATTTTACGTGAACCAATCGAAACTGGAAAAATCACAATTTCGCGTGCAGCAGCACAAGTTGAGTTTCCTGCTCGCTTTCAATTAATAGCAGCGATGAATCCCTGTCAAAAAGGATGTGACATTGATGAATATGGACAATGCGAATGTAGTCAAGAACAACTAACGCGTTACCGAAACAAACTCTCAGCCCCATTACTTGATCGTATAGACCTACAAATCAATGTGCCCAAAATACCTAGTCGAGAATTATTTAAGCAGCGAGTAATCAACAACGAAAACTGGGATGTCATTAAAAATAAAATTAGTCAAGCGCGTAACATTCAAATTGATCGTCAAAGTAAACCTAACGCAATGTTGGAGGGTGAAGAGCTGAATGTCGTTTGTGATTTAGATAATAATGAAATAGGTAATATTATAGATATGCTCGAGCACTTAAAGATTAGTGCTCGAGCGTTTCATAAAATATTAAAAGTCGCGAGGACGATTGCGGATCTAGAGGGATCTGAAAAGATAGTTAGAAAACATATCGCCGAGGCTGTCTCTTATCGGCAACTAGATAAACTATTAAATATCTAGAACCTTAAGGCAACATATAATCGACCGCTTCAATAATATCGTCATCTGATATATCAGGTCTTCCACCTTTAGCAGGCATCGCATTAATTCCACCAATTGCATTGGCATATAAAGTTTCTTTGCCTTTAGCTAAATGTTTTTCCCATGAAGCTGCATCACCTGTAATTGGCGCATTTAATACACCTGCTGTATGACAAGCTGCACAGACTTGGGTGTAAACTTCCTCGCCTGTTAGATCCATAACGGCAGCACCACCGACATCTCCTGCGGAGGCGATAACTACGCCGGCACCTGCTGGTACTTCACCTACATAAACTTGGCCCATAGGCTTAATTCTCTCAGCAACATGTAATTGCACTCGCGCATCAGAAACTCTATTGTCGCTACCGTGTAGCGAGTTTGCTATAACCATAATGATGATGGTAAACGCAACTAGACAAGCGATAATTGCCATAAACTGTGTCGTAAACTGTTTATCTTCCAAGTTAACTCCCGTTAAATTTTTCGTGCCTAAAAATAAAGCAGGCGATTATAAAACATCTAATCAGTCCAGACCATGATCTGTAACAGCTTGTAGTGAATGCTGTACATAGCTAAATTCACAAATATTTATAAGAGAATTCTGCCACATAAAAGGTACGTTCCAATGAGTGTTTGGGCATATAACCTCTTCATAAGAGTGGCCTTTGCCGTTTATCAATTAGCAAACACTTTCTATCTCAAGTCAAAATCAATAATCACAATGCTTCGATAAACTAATGTTCTTACAAGGATTTGTAGACATTATGAAGCCCGAGCTTAGAAAGCAAGTTAAATTTATCTATTTCAAAATTCATAACTCAACCATGCTGGATGAGCAGAATTCTTCAAAAGATAATCAACATTCCCGCCAACGAGAATCAAGTCCTGATATCGATACGCTTAGCAGACCTGTACCAAAAGCTAAACAGCAATCAATATAGTTATTCTTCAGTAAATTGTTCTATTATTTCTATGACTTCGTCATAACCACCCGCTGTTGATGCGGATACTTTGTATTCACCATCTACAATCACGGTTGGAACCCCTGTTATCTGATAATCTCGAACCAGCTCTTTTGCTCGATTTACCTTTGTTTCAACCGCAAATGAGTTAAAGTTTTCTCTAAAGTTCGCTTCATCAATGCCATTCGTAGCTAAAAATCTTGCCATAGAATCTACATCCCTTAAAGCACGACCCTGTTCGTGTAAACCACTAAATATTAATTCATGGCCCTTTTCTAATTCACCCATTTGCTCAAGCGCATAGTAAGCGCGTGCATGTTGTTCCCACCGCGGATTAAATATAGCCGGCACTCGGACAAATACGACATCGTCAGCTTTATTCATTTTCCATTCATTAATGGCAGGCTCAAATTCATAACAGTGAGGGCAGCCATACCAAAATAGCTCAACCACTTCATGTTTGGCGTCAGTATTATCAACAGGCGCAACTTTTGGTGAGATACGCACATAGTGCTTACCTTCTGTATAATTTTGAGCACTTACAAAACTACCTAGTAAAAGCAGCACTGCCAAGACGCCTAGTGAAAGTAATTTAGTCATTATTTTATTCCTACCCTTAGCTTCTTATTAGCGATAAAAATTTAGAACTGATATTAAATACTTAGTTCCTGCCACTTAGTGGAGTCCTTGCATATATGAAGCTACGGCTTCAATTTCTTTGTCTGTTAAGCGCTCAGATACGCTGACCATAATTTGAGCACTTGGATAATCTAATTCTATTCCACGGTAGGCTTTTAATTGAGCCGCCATGTAATCGGCATGTTGACCACTTAATCGTGGAAATTTAGCGGCTGGATTGCCCGCACCGGTTGGGCTGTGACAAGCTGAACACGCCGGTACACCTTTAGCTATAATGCCACCACGGTAAATCGCTTGACCTAATTCAACTTTATCTTCTTCTGCGGCACCTGGTGTGCCAGCTTGAGATGCATAATATGCGGACAAGTCGTCAATATCTTCATCGCTTAAGTTCGCCGCTTGTGGCGACATTAGTGGATCATAACGACCCCCATCACGAAATAATCTCAAGTGCTGCACCATGTAAGGTGCGCCTTGTTGAGCTAGTTTTGGCCACATCGGATTGGCGCTGTTTCCATCTACGCCATGACATGCGGCACAAGGAGTAGATTTACTCTTACCCGCTTCAGGATCGCCTCCTGCATAAAGTGTCTGGCTTGCAATGACAGTAAATAAAAAAAGTAATTGGATAGAAAATTTCATGTGACCTTCCCAAATTGGATAACTCTAATTTTATACTTCGTAATTTCCGCTCGGTTCAGTGTGCGGGCGCCCTATATACCATGAAACTGCGGCGCTTCGCAAAACAAAGGTATCGCAGATAATAAATGACTCTTGAGTGTGTGGAAATGGCTCGTAATACTGTCGAACCACCATGTACACTTTTAAATTTACCGTAAAATCTCTATATGAATTTAAGGCAGCAGTTAACTAAAGCTTTATTTTACACCAGTGCTTCCAGTCCTGATTCCCTTCCTGAAGATATAGGTAATGAAGTGGCATTCGCGGGACGCTCAAATGCTGGGAAATCCAGCGCGATTAATAAGCTATGTTCGCAAAAAAGCCTCGCGCGAACCTCAAAAACACCTGGACGCACTCAGCTAATTAATTTTTTTACGCTCTCCGAGACTAATAAGCTGGTGGACTTGCCGGGTTATGGCTATGCGAAGGCTAGCCAAAGCAAACAGCAGAAATGGATTGAGTTATTAGAATACTATTTTGCACACCGACAGTCATTGCGAGGCACGGTAATTTTGATGGATATACGTCATCCATTTCAGGATGCAGACTTAGCCATGATCGACTGGTGCAGCCACCATCAATGTGAACTTCACATATTATTAAATAAGGTCGATAAACTCAGTCGCAATCAATCATTCAAACAGCTAAAGCTAGCGGAAAAACAGTTATCTAATTTCCCAAAAGAATTAGTGTCTGCACAGTTGTTCTCGGCTGCCAACGGGACAGGTATGGATGAGTTGATTAAAAAATTAGAAATGTGGTTTGATAAATAGCCCTGGAGTGAATATGTCACTCCAGGGAAGAAGAACAGGCTTGAATTTAAGGGAGAGAGATTCAAGCCCACCGCTCAGGGAGGGAAGCGGTAAGTGCACAAATGCACATGCTCTTTAAGACTACAAGTTGTAGCCTTAGTTCAATTTTTTAGAAATAATTAAAAGCGTTGTTTGAAATAAACCCCATAACTATCATCTTCAGGGGTTTCGATATTTGAACCAGAAGAATAACCATAACGTTCTTGTTTTTTAACTTCTTCTTCATCTATCGACCTACCACTAAAAAACCCTACTTCTGTTTGGGCTTCTTCTTTATCAGCAAGAGATGAAAATTTAATAGCGCTTTGGTTATCAGACTGAGAATCTTGTTTGATTCCATTTGAAATATTTGTCCACGACTGGGCAGGATTAACTTTATTAGGTTGTTCAGATTCAACACCATGGTAGACATTTAACAGATACTCGCGTTCCAAATCTAATGCATAAGCAGAAGCGCTCGTCAGCAGCAATGCTGTGAAAAAGACTGTTTTACGTACCACACTGTTATTCATTTAATGATCCTCATCCTGGTTAAGAGACCTTTACACTTTGAGGTAAACGTCGTGTTTGTCCCGATGCGAAGATTATAGGGAGACATATTAATCCTATTAATGCCAAGAGGATTAGTGGTGGGGTGAGTACGATTAATGGTTTTATCAAATCTGAAGCTGGTTGAAATTTTGTGACGAGATTCTCAACACATCAACTGGCCAAATTAACAGAATGACAATTCTTTGTTATGCGATGCATATAATAATTAAATCAAAGTATTGCTAATGTGCTTCATCCCAATT
>JBCDBX010000014.1:0-28136 GCA_039182865.1 Pseudomonadota bacterium | reverse complement strand
CACTGAGGCGCTCCCGCATTTCCTCGACTTCAAGGGAGCGACGACGCATGTATTGGCGCAAGGCGCGCCGGCTCTGCCGTAGATTTAGCAACAGATGCTAAACATCTCACATGAATTACTAAATCATGTTGTTAAACAATTTCACTAACCAAAACTACTAGGAGTAAAAAAATGATGCAGCGTTACGATATCCATCCCGTGTTAAATAGATTTCAAGACCAGATGAATAGGTTTCTGGAGGATGCCTACCAAGACTCACAAGACACCACATCAGCCACGGCTGAGTGGTCACCGCAGGTGGATATACTTGAGTTTACCGATAGATTCGAACTTTATGCAGACATGCCCGGAATAAATACTGACTCGATCGAGCTAAGCCTAGAGAACAATGTTCTGACAATTTCTGGAGAGAGAACAAAACTCTCTACCGATAATAATTCAGTTCAGCCTCGGGCGCGACTAGAAAGGTCAATGGGTATATTCCATCGCCAGTTTGTGTTACCAAATGTCGCTGATACTGATGATATTACCGCAAGTAGTAAAGATGGTGTACTTCAAGTCATCATTAGAAAGAAAGCTGAAGCAAAAACACGCAAGATTGAGGTACTCAATATGCATTAGTCAAAATAAATGATTTTACAAGGAGGCGAAGGGAAATCGTCTCCTTGTCATCTATTAATACATTGTGTATCACCAAGCGAAATTAGTCATTCTATAATTCAAAGCTTAAAAAATCAGAGCAATTTATTATTAGTGCCTCTAGAAGAACGAAGATAATATTAATCCTATCGGGGAGTGGAATTTATTAGCACGATATATATCTCTCAAGCTTAGTTTAAGTAGTACAATATTAGAATCGAACTTAATCTAATCAATAAATGCACTTCCCTAGGCATTTAGCAAAAAAATATGCAGAATTCTGCATCTAGACCTGAAATTCTTGATAAAATTCAAATAATTGGAAAGTAATTTTTATATAATTATGAATAGAACCATCTGAATATGGTGTCTGAGTAGTTTGTTTTCTTCACCAAATCCAAATACCTGACAATAACTTTAATGCACGTGAATCAACTCAGATGCCAGCCAAGCCAAAAAAAAATATATCTAAGAAAGAAATAAAATTTCTTATTCTGTTTATCCTTATTTATTCAATATTGCAGACTTTATATTTTTTCATACCAGAAAATATCTTACGCGACTATGTTTATCACTATGGAATTGCATCTGTCAGCACTGAAATAATAAATGGCTTTACTGATGAAAATGTCAGAGCTGAAGAAAATAAACTCGTATCATCAAAAGCAATATTAGAGATAGTGCGTGGCTGCGACGGTATTGGAACCATGCTCCTCCTTGTATCTGCTATTCTTGCGTTTCCTACCTCTACTAAAAACAAAATAATAGGTATAGTATCCGGCGTTCTATTTCTATACATAGTCAATACAGCAAGAATAATAATAATTTATTTTATAGTTGCGTATCAATATGACTGGTTTCTAGTGACACATACCTATCTTGCACCGACATTTATTATTGCCCTGTGCGCTTTATTCTTCGCTTTTTGGATCGCAAAATCCAACAAAATTGTTTTAAATAAATCCTCACCTTAACCTAAAATTAACAGAGTATGTTTATAGTTCGCGTCGTTATAGTTTGGGCTTTGTTGTCAATAATTTTCCTTATTATTGGCCGCTACTTTATAATTGCTTTCTTACCATACTTGACATTCTTACTTGATATTTTTGCATATAACTATACAAACGCATTGACTATTACAAATGACGGTTTCTCCTCACTCATTCAAACCAAAATAACCACCACAGCAATAATCTATGTAAATGCAATTGCAGTCGCTCCGCCTGGAATAGAATTAGTAGCAAGCACTAATTTGGTCCACTCACTTGTCCCAGTTGTTATCCTCTACACAATACTTTTATCTTGGCCAAACGTGGCGCCTAAAGAACTCGTTTATTTACTTATCGTCAGCATACCTATTATGCTTCTAATTCTAGGAGTAAGCGTCGCTAGTATACTCACGAGCCATATTCAGGCAGCGTTTTTTGAAGAAGCAATGCGGATAAGCGATAGATTTATTGACCCGCCTTTTGTTGTCAACTGGGCAATATTTCTTGAGTCTGGTGGAAGATGGCTTTTACCAATAATTGGGGCAATCATTTGTAAATCAGTTACAAATAGATTCCATTAATTTTTGATCCAAAACATCTGTCTAATTGAGGTGCTAATTAAATGACTAAAGAAGTTTTAACAGTATTAATTGTCCTGACATCCCATGATCAACTAGGAGACAGCGGGGAAAAGACTGGTTTTTGGCTTGAAGAATTTACTACCCCTTACTATACATTTTTAGATGCTGGTATCAGTATTACCTTAGCCTCACCCATGGGTGGATTACCCCCCATTGATCCAAGAAGCTTGGCCAGTAATTCTCAGACTGAATCGACCAAACGCTTTTTAGCCGATGACAAAGCTCGAGATCAACTAGCTAATACTAATAAGCTATCAGCGGTATCAGCAGATAATTTTGATGCAATATTTTATCCTGGCGGACATGGACCATTATGGGATTTAGTCACTGACAAGAATTCAATTGATCTAATCGAATCGTTTTGGTCACAAGGAAAACCAGTATCCGCGGTTTGTCATGCGCCTGCCGTACTTTTGCATGCGCGCAATCAAGATGGACAATTAATCATCAAAGACAAAAATGTTACAGGCTTTACCAATAGCGAGGAAGATGCTGTCGGTCTTACGGACAGTGTTCCATTATTGCTCGAGACAGAGCTCAGCCATAGTGGCGCTTCGTTTTCTAGCACAAATGACTTCGAGGCACACATTGTCACAGACGGAAATTTAATAACAGGTCAAAACCCAGCTTCTTCAGCGGGTGTCGCAAATGCGCTTATTGAGCTACTTAAATCCCGTTAAGCTGGAATAAATGAATTACAAAAGTTTACTTTAGCTAATTGATTGTATTTTCTTATACGCTTCTAATGCGCGATTTCTAGATTGCTGCATTTCTACAATCGGTTTTGGATAAGATTTTCCCAAGACGACTCCCGCCTCATCCAAGACATCTTTTGGCGCTTCCCACGGACTAAATAAATACTTACTCGAAAGACTTGCGAGTTCAGGCACATATTTCCGAGTATACTCTCCCTCAGGATCAAACTTTTGCCCCTGAATACAAGGATTGAAAACGCGAAAATAAGGTGCTGCGTCAGCACCGCAACCTGCAATCCATTGCCAACTTGCACTATTGTTTGCAAGATCTGCATCAAGCAAGGTATTCCAAAACCAGCGCTCGCCTTCGTGCCAATGAATTAATAAATTCTTCACCAGGAAAGAACCGACCACCATGCGAACACGATTATGCATATATCCGGTTTGCCAAAGTTGTCGCATACCTGCATCAACTAAAGGATAACCCGTTTGACCTCTTTGCCAGGCCGACAGGCGTTTTTGATTTTTTAACCAAGGAAAAGTATCGAATTTTGCTTGTAAGTTACTCTTTGGCAAACTAGGAAAGTGATACAAAAGATTATAAGAGAATTCACGCCATCCGAGTTCTCGAAGGAAATGTTCTTGGCTATCAGACTCTTGGACTGTTTTCGCTGCATACCATACTTGAGAAGGCGATAGCTCACCGATATGAAGATGTGGTGAGAGCTTTGAAACATTATCTAACGATGGAAAATCCCTACCCTTCTTATAATTCGTTAGTCCATTTTCCACAAAATTGAGTAGGCGTTTATGCGCATTTTCCTCACCAACTTTCCAATTTAACTTTTCATGCCATTTATTTTTCGAAATAAAATTTAAATCATCAAGTGTAATTTTTGAATCGCCAGATGCATATTTGATTCTAAATGGTTTTGGAAGTGGAGGATTTGGTGGGGTTGCTTTAATACATGCATTTTTATAAAAGGGTGTAAATACTTTGTAGGGTGTTCCATCCGCTTTGAGGTTATTCCATGGCTCGCAAAGTAAAGATCCATTAAAACTTTTAGTAGTGATATTGTGCTCTTTTAAGCTTTTCTTAATCAGCTCATCGCGAGCTATTCTCCAAGGCTCATAACACCTATTCCAATGTACGGCTTTTACATCATACTTTTCAATTAAATCTAATAATATAGTTTTGGGGTCACCTTTGAAAATGAGTAGATGATTTTTTAAAGATTCATTCAGCTTAATCAGTGAATGATATAACCACCATTTGCTTGCATCACCAAGATCGTAGTCATTTGAATTGACATCATCATAGATATAAATTGGAAGCACTAACCCTTGCTGAGCGGCTTCAGATAAAGATAGATTATCCGCAAGACGTAAATCTTGCCTAAACCAGTGAATGACGATTTCGTTGCTCAAGTTAGGATTTTCGTATGCTGAATTTTACAATTCGGAGCGATAATACTTGAATGTACAGAGAGTAATCCAATTAACTCAGCCAATTCATCCAAAAAGTACTGTACATTTCATATATTAGGATATATCCATCAACTGTGCTGACGTTTTGTTATCAACTTACTAGGCGCATATCGATGATTTTACGAATTACCTGAGTGAATCGTGCACTGATATCAGCAAAGAGCTAATAATAGAAAAACTGTAATCATATGCATATTGTGCTTCACTTCCACGCGGGCCAGCTACATTCAGTATTACGATATTGTTTTGATTAATAAATTCTACTAACAATAAAACTGCTTCACTTTTATTGAGCTTGTCTGCATCGATTAATATACAAGGCTTATTTATTTTTTGGCAATCATTGTATGTCTTAGCAGTTCCCCCAAAAATCTCACTAAAATAAATAATGACAGTTCCATCAGATTCCTCAACATTTTTCAACGTTCTATCATCATAATCACCGCCAGGTAATTCTTTTAAGGGATATGAATCACTAATAACACCATCTTCAGCTTTTCTTCCTTGTGGACACCAGCCGCCACAAGGAAATTGATGAGATAGCGCTGTATCTAGCGCTCCTCTATCAATACCTGTTTGACCACCTGAAATGATTTTTCTTAAAGACATAAATTGTTTTTAATCACTGATATTAATAATATAATTTCATACATTGAAAACCTCACACATAGTTGATCAACAGAGCTTATGCAGAAACAACTCTTCGGTCTAATGGCTTGGCTTGCCATATGCTTTATCGCATCTGCTCTTGGCGCAACCGCTTCTATCAATGCCGAATCATTTTACAATGAATTGACCCAGCCCAGTTGGGCACCACCCGCTTGGTTGTTTGGGCCTGTCTGGACCATTCTTTATATTATGATGGCCATATCTGCTTGGCTTGTCTGGCGAACAGTTGGATTCCGCGCTAACTCTGCCGCGCTTACGCTGTTCCTTGCTCAGCTAGCATTAAATACATTATGGAGTTGGCTGTTCTTTGCTTGGCAATATGGCAGCTTATCGTTCTTAGACATCATTGTCTTATGGGTATTAATCTTATTAACGATCATTCACTTCTGGCGTGTCAGTTCGCTCGCGGGGCTTTTGTTAATCCCTTATTGGCTTTGGGTCAGCTTTGCAATGGTGCTCAACTTTACAATTTGGCAGCTTAACCCAGAGTTGCTGAGTTAAGTTTAATTCCAAGATATTTACGATCGATCTTTTCCTGATGTCATTTTCAAAAGTGTGCGATCCTTCTTGACAACATGATGATACATCGCAGCTGCGATGTGCCCTAAAATTAACATCCATACAACATACTCACCCATGATTTGTTTATGAAAGAAATCAATGGGCGACTCAAATTGCTCAAAACTGATTCCCATCCAATCGGTGACGACCAATTGATACAAACCAGTAGATTCAAATTTTGGAATATCAAATAATAAAAAATACTCTGTATCGACACCTGTCCCCAGATAACCTGTAAGCGGCATTAGAATCATTACCGCATAAAGAACATAGTGACCAGAATGTGCAGCAAAATGTGCTAATCGACTGCCTGGTTCATCATCAGGTTGCTGGTTCATACTTCGCCAAATGATCCTCAGAATCACTAATGCCGCAATTGAAATCCCAAAAGATAAGTGCAGTTGCAAGGCGATCCAATTTTCGGGAGTTTTAGCCTCAGTAAACCAGTGACGATAGTAAACAGCACAGTAAGCCGCTAAAAACAGTAGTGCAATCGTCCAATGAAAAAATTTGGCGATTGTCCCATAGTTGTATTGTGTATTTGTTAATGCCATAAATATTTGTTTAGCAAAATATGAAGTGCGAATATAATTACATAGCTGCACTCTATTAGAGCACATTTATTACTGATTTCCACACAAGATCTTACAAATAATGTTAAATTTATCTAACCAAAAATAACAATAAACAGCCATGCAATTTAACTGGGACAAATACCCTTTGAAGGATTATTTCGATGAGACTATCAGCAGTCCTTCGAACGCACGCATACCATCGCGAAAACTCGTCAAATACTTAAATGCGTTAAGTGAGGAAGAAATTAAAGAAAGACTTGAGGCGGCGGATACTGCAATTAAAACGATTGGCATTTCTTTCACAGTTTACAGCGATTCCGGAAATATTGACCGTCAATGGCCTTTGGATATTATCCCACGCATCATTTCAAATAGAGAGTGGTCTAAGGTTGAAAAAGGATTGGTGCAACGCTTGCGCGCACTCAATATTTTTATCAATGATATCTATAATGATAAAAAGATATTCAAAGATAAAGTTGTACCTCACGATATTGTCTTTGGATCACCTGGTTATCGAAAAGAATGTGAAAAAATAAAGCTACCCTATGATACTTGGGCACATATTTGTGGGACGGATTTAATACGTGATGCCAAAGGCAAATTCTTAGTACTGGAAGACAATCTTAGAATCCCTTCTGGTGTCTCATACATGCTCGAAAATCGCCGAGTGACCAAAAGAGTATTACCTGAACTGTTTCAATCTTACGATGCTAAACATCTTGGCGATTACCCTAATCAGTTATTGGATGCATTAAAAAGTATTGCGTCAAACAAATCGAATAACTCGGAAATCGTCGTACTAACCCCTGGTATTTATAATTCTGCATATTTTGAACACTCATACTTAGCACAGCGCATGGGTGCTGAGTTGGTCGAGGGTAGTGATCTCGTGGTAGAAAAAGATAAAGTCTTTATGAAAACAGTCGCGGGATTGCGACGCGTAGATGTCATATATCGAAGAGTAGACGATTTGTTTTTAGACCCCGAAGTATTTAATGAGACCTCTTTGCTAGGTGTCAAAGGACTAATGCGTGCTTGGCGTAAGGGTAACGTCGCAATAGCTAATGCACCAGGTGCAGGTGTGGCTGATGACAAAGTCATTTATACCTATGTGCCTAAAATCATTAAGTACTACTTAAATGAAGATCCAATTCTCGACAATGTAGAAAGCTACCTGGCTTCCATACCCGAAGAAAGAGACTACATTCTAAATAATATTGATAAGTTAGTAATTAAGCCTGCGAACGAGTCTGGAGGCTATGGTATGTTAATTGGCCCTCAAGCTAGTAAGGCAGAATTAGATAAATTTAAACGATTGATCAAAAAAGATAGTCGTAATTACATGGCACAGCCATTAATATCTTTATCTACTTGTCCCATCATCACCAATAACGGCGCTAAGCCACGCCATGTCGACTTAAGACCTTTCATTTTGCAAGCAAAGAATAACTATGTGACTCCTGGCGGTTTAACACGTG
Source organism: Pseudomonadota bacterium (assembly GCA_039182865.1). GTDB lineage: Bacteria > Pseudomonadota > Gammaproteobacteria > UBA4575 > UBA4575 > UBA1858. Next base: position 20,401 of record JBCDBX010000014.1, on the reverse strand, counting down.
TTGCCATGAAACAAGGTTCTTATGTGGTTAACTCTTCTCAAGGTGGCGGCAGCAAAGACACATGGGTGGTTGATTACTAAGATGTTATCCCGCGTTGCACATCGCTTATTTTGGTTAGCTCGCTATATTGAACGAACGGAAAATACAGCTCGTACTGTGAATGTTTATTCAAATTTACTATTTGATTTACCAACAGGCACTAAATTGAGCTGGGCAACATTGATTGAAATTACCGGTTCAGAATCTTTATATCTAGAAAATTACACTTCTTATGATGAAAGATCTGTGATGAAATTTCTTGTATCAGACAAGAATAATCCGTCATCCATATTAAGTTGTTTACATATGGTAAGAGAAAATGCACGTACTTCGAGGGAAATACTTCCTGCAGAATTTTGGGAGAAAATTAACGAATTACATTTGAATGCCATATCCGATATCAACAAAGGGCTTGCAAGAAAACAACGCTTTGAATCATTACAAAAAATCATCAGCGGATGTCAGTTATTAGTGGGCATGTTATCTGGGACGATGAGTAATAATGCAGCTTATGACTTTATGCGCATCGGTCGCAATCTGGAACGCGCTGATATGGGTACCAGAATTATAGATATGGGTTGCACAAACTTTTTGCCCGTTAACACAGATAAAGATGATGACTCCGAAATTATAAATCTATATCAATCTATCCTTTGGATGAATATTTTAGTGTCATTAAGCGGATTTCAGGCTTATCGACAGCATATTAGTGAAAGAGTAAATGGATATGATGTGGTGAATTATTTACTTAAAGATAGTGATTTTCCACGTGCTGTCATGCATTGCCTCAACCAAATTCAAGAATGCCTAGAGAAGCTACCTGATGGTATGCCCATCGCGATAGAAGTCGAAAAGATAAAACGATCTATTCGAAGAACTGTGAATAAAGTAAATATCGATAAGTCTTTGCATAACTACATAGACAAGCTGCAAAAACAATTCATGCACATTAATGATCTCATAAATGAAAAATGGTGCTTAACATAGCATTCAATCCCAATGAAAATCTTCAAATGCGAATGTGGTAGCCAGTTATATTTTGATAATACTAAATGTCTAAGCTGCAATAAGAAACTTGCCTACAATTTTTCGACCGATTCTATTGATACCCTAACTGTATCAGACGATCATAGATATTATAATTCAAACAACGAAGAAGTTAAGTTGTGTTACAACTACAACATTCATGGTGTATGCAACGCTTCTCTTGCGAACGATGATGGCTCTGGCTTGTGCATATCATGCCAACTGAATCGCACTATTCCTAATCTAGAAAACAAAAAGAATGTTGAAAAATGGGCAAAGCTTGAAAAAGCAAAAAGAAGGCTTATACGCACCCTATTACAATTAAATTTACCTGTAGAAAGTTTCACAAAAAACAACAATGGTCTGGGTTTTGATTTTCTTGAAGACCAACAACAAAATCCAAATGTCTTTAATGAATTTGTTGCAACAGGACACTACCTCGGTGTAATCACAATCAACCTTGCAGAAACTGATGATATATATGTTGAAAATGCCAAAAATGAATTAGGCGAACAATATCGCACCTTACTTGGTCACCTCAGACATGAGAGTGGGCATTATTATTATGATTTATTAGTTAAAAATACTAACTGGCTTAAACCTTTTAGAAATCTATTTGGTAATGAGGAAATTGATTACCAAAATGCCTTGAAGAATTATTACCAGACTAAGCCACACGAAAACTGGAATGATCAATACATTAGCGAATATTCGATGGTACACCCACTTGAAGACTGGGCAGAGTGCTGGGCTCACTATCTACATATGGTAGACACGTTAGAAACTGCCAGATCTTTAAATATATTAAAGGACAGACACAACAAGTCCATTGATACGCAGTTAAGCGACTGGAGCAACTTAACAATTGCTCTTAACGAGTTAAACAGAAGTATGGGCTTGAATGATGCTTACCCGTTTGTATTAAGCCAGACTGTGATCAAGAAGATACATCTTGTGGATCAGATAATTGGTCCCAATTTTGCGACCATACCAAAGGTGGAAGTTGGTTAAACGCCTCGACAATTTTAGCATCCCATTGTTTTTTTAATTCGCGCAAATAAGGACTATCTTGTTCAAATTTGAGATAGGTGCATGGCTGCAAAGAGTTCGCGTTATACATATTGATTTCTATCGGTGGGCCAACCGTTAGATTACTGCGCATGGTAGAGTCCATAGAAACAAGAGCCGTTGCTGCACTCGTCGCCAAATTGGTTTTAGAATTCAATATTCGATCCAATATTGGTTTACCATACTTACTTTCTCCTATTTGCAGAAAAGGTGTCTGAGGAGATGTCGAGATATAGTTACCTTCAGGATAAATCAAGAATATTTCATGCGGTAATTGTTGGCCTATTTGACCACCCAAAATGAAGGTCGCCTCAAATTGATGGTTATCGACTTCATGTTTATCTTGCTCAATGCTATTGATATTACCAACATAATCCGCAACATCACGCAAGCTAGGTAAATTTAGAACATTGGTTTCTTCCGCACGCTCAAGATCTCTTCTTACTTTAGCTAAGACGGATTGAGTGGTTGCAAGATTGCCTGCAGACATTAGAACTATCTGGCGCTCTCCCGGAATGCCGAATGTATACATCTTACTGTAAGTGCTTACATGATCCATCCCTGCATTAGTTCTAGAATCTGAACAAAAAACGAGCCCAGATTCGACTTTTATAGCTACACAATATGTCATGCATCAAACATACCTGACTGATGATAATCGTCAAGTCACAAGACATAATGAATACAAAATCTCGGTCAATCCATAACCGATAGGCTTATAGAAGAACTAGGAAGTGGAGTTATAGATTGATTAAGAGAGTGACGCTTCATACTCCAAGAAACGTCACTCACATTACTCAGCTTAAGAGATATCGAATCGATCAAGATTCATCACTTTATCCCAAGCTTTAACGAAGTCTTGAACAAACTGTTGCTGAGAATCCTCACAACCGTAGTACTCTGCAATGGCACGTAACTGAGAATTTGAACCAAAGATCAAATCAAAGCGTGTACCTGTCCACTTGACTTCACCCGTAACACGATCACTTCCTTCAAATATTTCTGCATCATCTGAAGTTGGCTTCCATTCAGTGCTCATGTCTAACAAGTTGGCAAAAAAGTCATTAGTTAAAGCATCGGTATGCCTAGTGAAAACACCATATTGAGTTGGCCCAAAATTAGTGTTCATCATACGCATTCCGGCAACTAGTACGGACATCTCAGGTGCACTCAATGTCATTAACTGTGCACGATCGACTAACAACTCTTCAGCGGAAACTGTATGTTGTGTTTTCTGATAGTTACGGAAACCATCGGCTGTTGGTTCAAGCACATCAAATGACTCAACATCCGTTTGATCCTGAGTGGCATCTCCGCGTCCAGGCGTAAATGGCACTGTGACTTCATGTCCTGCATTTTTCGCAGCTTGTTCAACTCCAACACAACCCGCAAGCACAATCACATCCGCTATTGAGACAGTTTTACTTGATGAGCTATTAAAATCTTGCTGCACACTTTCAAGTGTTTGCAATACAGTCGCAAGCTGTTGTGGTTGATTCACTTCCCAGTCTTTCTGCGGAGCCAATCGAATGCGCGCACCATTTGCACCACCGCGCATATCAGAGCCACGATAGGTAGATGCCGATGCCCAAGCTGTTGTGACCATTTGACCCACTGTTAAATCAGTCGCAGCGATCTTTTCTTTAAGCACCGCAACATCACTATCGTTGATCACTTCACCTGATGATGCTGGGATTGGATCTTGCCAGATCAACTCTTCTTGTGGCACATCAGCGCCAAGATAACGTGCATGTGGACCCATATCACGATGGGTCAACTTGAACCAGGCACGTGCAAATGCATCTGCAAACTCATCAGGATTTTGATGGAAGCGACGTGCAATTGGCTCATAGATCGGATCCATGCGCATCGCCATGTCAGCAGTCGTCATCATAGGTTGATGAGTCTTTGAAGCATCATGCGCGTCTGGCACATTGTTACCCTCACCTTCTTTAGGGACCCACTGATTAGCACCCGCCGGACTTTTGGTTAACTCCCACTCATACCCAAAAAGCGTATCAAAGTAACTGTTATCCCATTGTGTTGGTGTCGGTGTCCATGCACCTTCGATTCCACTTGTGATGGCATCACCCGCTTTACCACTGCCGTGTGTGCTCAACCATCCCAATCCTTGCGCTTCAATCGGCGCACCTTCAGGCTCAGGACCGACATGAGCTGCATCACCCGCACCATGTGCTTTACCAAATGTATGACCGCCAGCAGTCAATGCTACAGTCTCTTCATCATTCATTGCCATACGAGCAAAGGTTTCACGGATGTCTTGGCCAGAAGCAATCGGATCAGGATTACCGTTGGGGCCCTCTGGGTTAACATAAATCAAACCCATTTGAACGGCAGCTAAAGGACACTCTAGATCACGTTCACCAGAGTATCGTTTGTCACCCAACCATTCAGTTTCTTGGCCCCAGTAAATATCTTCTTCAGGTTGCCATGTATCGACACGGCCACCCGCATATCCGAAGGTCTTAAAGCCCATTGATTCAAGTGCTACGTTACCAGCTAATACCATCAAATCAGCCCAAGAGATTTTTTTGCCGTACTTTTGTTTAATCGGCCAAAGTAATCTGCGTGCTTTATCAAGGTTACCGTTATCAGGCCAGCTATTCACAGGCGCAAAACGTTGATTACCCGCCCCTGCTCCACCACGACCGTCACCAGTACGGTAGGTGCCTGCACTATGCCAAGCCATACGAATAAAGAAAGGACCATAGTGACCATAATCCGCTGGCCACCAGTCTTGGGAATCCGTCATTAAAGCGGTTAGATCTTTTTTAACCTCCTCAAGATCGAGTTTTTCAAATTCTTCCGCGTAGTTAAATTGCTGGTCGATAGGCGTCGACTTAGAAGAATGCTGATGTAGAATGTTGACATTCAAGCGATTGGGCCACCAATCACGGTTAGATGTACCTCTATCAGCTGAGTTGTTTTCAATGTGCATAACCGGGCACTTGCTTGCTTCACTCATTTTTTTATCTCCGAATTGTTGATGAATTTTTAAATTTAATTACTACGTTGGAGATGATATTAAGGCCTTAAGTTCGATAAAACAATTTGATTATTTATATCATAATGATCTATTTTACTAATTATTATTTAGGCTTTTTCAAATGAGCTTTAATACAACAAGTTAAGCACGCCCACCGATACAATAATAAATAATATTGTCATGATGCCCCCTGCTTTCATAAAATCAGGCACACGATAACCACCAGGACCCATGATCAAGGCATTTACTTGATGCGTGGGAATCAAAAAAGAATTTGAAGTCGCAATTGCTATAGTTAGGGCAAATACGGCAGGATTAGCGCCAACCCCTATCGCAATATTCACTGCTAAAGGAACCAACAATACTGTTGCTCCCACATTGGACATGACTAAGGTAAAGAAGGTCGCAAGCGCTGCCATAGCCGCCTGAATCACCCAAATAGGCATATCACCTACAACCAATAACGTTTGATCAGCAATCCATTTCGCCGTGCCTGTTTGTTCAACTGCCATTCCGAGGGGAATTAAGCTCGCTAACAGGAATACCGTTTTCCAAGATACGGCATCGTAAGCTTCATCTATGCGTAATACTCCCGTTAAGATCATCCCTATCGCACCGGTTAACAATGCTATAGACAAACGAATATCAGTAAACAAGACAAGTGCTAATGCAACGGCAAAAAATATACCGGCCCACATCACTTTATGTGGTCGCAATTCTTCATGCGGATATTCACTGGTAATCACCACAAAGTTTTTGTCTTTCTCGAGACGCATGAGTGCTTCCCAAGTGGTGTGCACTACTAAGGTATCACCAGAGTGGAATGGGATATTTCTAATGTCTTCCACTTCACGCATCGTATGACCATCACGATGTAAAGCAATCATTGAGACGCCATAGGTTTTTCTCATCCATATATCGCGTGCACTTTTGCCGATTAAACTTGATCTCGGTGGTATGACAATCTCTGCAATACCTGCTTTATTACTCGCTAGGTCTTCAGTGAATGTGCGTAATTGTTTACGGCGGACCAATTTATATTTTTCAATAAAATGATCTAAATTATCGGGCTCTGCCGTCACTCCAAGGACCATGCCGGCACTTAATCCCGTGTCTCGATCAAGCGCACCTGGACCGACACGTGTTGCTTCACCCGTCATCTTTGTTGCAATCACTCGGAGTTGATATTTATCCTCGAAGTCATCCAAGTGCTGTCCAATAATTGCGCTACCATCTGGCACGACGACTTCGTAAAGTTCATAACTTACGCCATAGACATCCATGAAATAACTCATAGTGTCACCAGCAGAGGTAGAACTTTCAGTTTTAGATTCTGGTAATACAAAACGACCGAATATTACGAAATATAAAATACCCGTGATGACGAGTGCGATACCCACAGGCGTTACTGAAAAGAGATCCCATGTTTGCATTTGTTGAGACGAATCCAATGATGAATTGGAAGTTAATATTAGGTCATTTAATAATATTAAAGGTGAAGACCCGATCATCGTAACCGTACCACCCAAAATTGCACAAAATCCCATGGGCATTAAGAGTCTTGATAAAGGTAACTTAGCTCTTGAGGAGATACGCGAAACAACAGGAAGAAATAAAGCAGCTGCACCTACGTTTTGCATAAATGAAGAAATAAATGCGACCGTACCAGAAATAATAGGAATTATACGTTTCTCTGATGTTCCACCTATTTTTAAAATAAATGATGCAACTTTACTCATTATGCCCGTTTTGTCTAAACCCGCACCAATTATCATCACTGCAATGATGGACATCACCGCATTACTCGAAAATCCATCAAATAATTGAGCAGGATCAACAAGTCCCTCTTTCAAACCCATGATTGGTGCAAACAATGTGGTTAATCCCAACAGCACCATGATTGTAATTGCTGCTATATCAACATCAACAACTTCGAAAGCGAAGAGATAAATAGTTAATAATAAAAAGACAGTGACCCAAGCAATTTCAATGGTCGGTTCTTCGTAAACTAGAAAAGCACCTATCATGAAAAACAAAGCTAATGAAGCCATGCGTTTTTTGATAATGCTTCGAGCACTTTTTGGAATTATATTTTTTTTCATCGATAATTGTTAATAAAATTGTCTATCACTCAAAGTTACTTGAGCTATTGTTTAATAAGAGAATGATTTCGGCTAATGCCAGAGATAGTTTTAACTTAAAGCGATGGGAGATGCGCGAATAGGTAGAGTGTGAGTAATTTGTGAATATTCAGAAATAATTTTTGCAAAAACTTGATGATGGGGCTCATGAGGAATAATTAACTTATGCAGCGTCACACCTAAAGCATCAGAAGGATCGAATACTTCATTCGCATAAGTGTTGTCTAAATAATTTAGAACATGCTCTTCACATGGATAAGAAGAATTCACAAAAACAGTGGTATGACTTATCGCCAAAACAACAAGAGATATGATACTTGACCTAAATGGTTTGAATAAATACTGAGACATCTGACGTGTGCTTTTTAAACCACTATGATCTACAACTCAGCGATAAGCGTCAATCACTCAAACTAGATATCAATCTGCTGATTGATCGAGGTGTATCTGACTAAATATTATAAGATGATTACAATTTATAATATGTCAATTAGTTTTATAGATCCTTAAAAGCACCACAATAGTTCAATTCCCATACTTCATTTAATTCATTCTCAAATTTTATTCAAAACTCTCCAACACAATCTTGCCAATCGTGTTGTGGCTCTCAATGTTCGCATGCGCTTGCTTCAAATTTTCTGCACTGATTGAACCCTGAGTAGCCTTCAATGTTGTCTTAATTTTTCCTTCATCGATCAGCTCGGCGACTTTATTTAATAATAAATGCTGTTTTTGGATATCTTTAGTCTCAAACATCGAGCGTGTGAACATAAATTCCCAATGCAACGATACACTTTTCATTTTTAGTTTTTTAATATCCAAATAATTTGCTGGATCATCAATTAATGCAAGCTTACCTTGGGGTGCTATACACTTGACCAACTCATCATAATGCTGTTCTGTATGAGTTAAGCTTATGATATGAGTAACATGAGAAAACCCTATGCTTTTTAATTCTGCAGGAAATGGCTGTCTATGGTCTATTACATGATCAGCCCCACATTCTCTTACCCATTGTTGCGTCTCAGGTCTTGAAGCTGTTCCGATGACGACTGCACTTGTTAATGTTGAGGCGAGCTGAGTTAATATAGAACCCACACCTCCTGCAGCTCCTACTATAAGCAAACTTAGACCTTGATCTTTACTTTCTTGTAATTGAGAAAACTGTAAGCGATCAAACAGTAATTCCCAAGCAGTGATAGTTGTTAATGGTAACGCAGCGGCTTCAGCCTTGCTGATTGAACTAGGCGCGTGTCCCACTATACGTTCATCAACCAATTGATATTCTGCATTACAACCAGGCCGTGTCAAATCTCCTGCATACCAAACGCTGTCACCTATAGAAAATAATTCGGTATCCTCTCCTACACCGACAACTTCTCCAACTGCATCCCAACCTATGACTTTATATTCATTATTATCAGGACTAACAACTGAGCGTATTTTTGTATCAACAGGATTAACTGAAATAGCATGCACTTTAACTAGCAAATCTTTACCTGAAGCTTCAGGCATCGGTAATTCGATATCTAATAAAGAATCTGGGTTTTCTATCGCTTGAGCTTTTAAATATCCAACAGCTTTCATACTTACCTCTTTCACTTTGATCATACATCTAGATGTAATATTCTAAATCACCGCAAGGTCTAATAGGCACCAAATAAACTCTAAAAGTTGCGTGACATATGCTTCGACCAATTTCAATCGCATTATTATTTGTGGGCTTGCTCAATTACAGCCACGCAAATGAAAAGCCCCAAGAAAAACCTACATATGAATATGCGATTGACTTGTATGGCGCTACAAATATTCGAATTGCGGCGAGAGAATGGATGGCACAACGTAATAATCAAGATGTCGTGCCTGCCCTTATTCGCTCATTAAGATATTTTCCCGAAGATTCCTCTCAAACAATACATTTATTGGAATCACTGACTGGCCATAATTTAGGAAATCGATGGTTTGACTGGTTTGTATGGATGGAAACAAATCCCACTCAAGCATTTCCAAATAATGAATTATATTTATCTAAGATATTTAGTCGCATTGATCCTCAATTCAAAGTTTTTTTCTATCCTGATATTGAGAGACGCATACGATTAGATGAAATAACATGGGGCGGCGTTCGCAAAGATGGCATTCCTGCCTTAACCAATCCAAATTTTATCCCTGCTAAAGAAGCCAAATATTTAAATGACAGAGACTTAGTATTCGGCATTGAAATAAATGGTGATGTTCGTGCTTACCCTTATCGAATAATGGATTGGCACGAGATGTTTAACGATGTCATTGGTGGTGTGCCGGTATCACTTGCATACTGTACCTTGTGCGGATCTGGTATTTTATATAAAACCGAACGTGAAGATAACCAACAACCACTTATATTTGGTTCTTCTGGATTTCTCTATCGTTCAAATAAATTAATGTACGACCAAGAAACTCACACATTATGGAATCAATTTAGTGGTAAACCCGTTGTAGGTCCTCTTGTTAATAGCGATATAGTCCTTGAAGTACTTCCTGTAGTGACGACAACATGGAAGGAATGGTCAACTCAACATCCAGGTACTAAAGTGCTAGACCTTAACACAGGCTATAAACGTGATTACTCTCCAGGCGCGCCTTATGGTGCATATTTTGTTAGCGATGAGTTAATGTTTCCTGCCGCCGTGACTGACCATACACTGCAGCAAAAAGAAAAAGTATTTGGCTTACGCATCAGCGGCAATAATAAAGCATGGCCTTTGAAACTTTTTGAAACACCACGTGCAATAAATGATCATATCGGCATTGTCCCCATTGTGATTATAGGTGACGCTAAGACTTCCACTATAAGGGCCTATCGAACCAACAAACAAGAATTCACTTATTCCAGCAATGGAAAATTGGTGGCAGATGATCAAGAATGGCAAATCACCGAAGATGAGCTCATCAGCACAGATGGAGAAAGATTATCACGCCTACCGGGGCATATTGCCTATTGGTTTGCATGGAGTAATTACTTTCCAAATACATTATCTAAAAATAATAATACTGATAATTAATATCAGCATAGTTCTTCCGCACAAAATTCTGTATTGCTCAAAATTAGTTTGAGTAACACAAGCAGACTTTTCAATCGAATTTTTATTCGATTAATTCGACTTTCGTGAAGAGTTTCCGATATGATCGCACCCATAAAATAATAATTCATTAACACACGTTTTGGTGCGTTTCTAATATGCCGGTTGTTCGAAATAGCAGTCACTTCATTTCCTCATTCTTAAAACTAGAGTCTGCAAGTGGCTTATTGCTCATTTTTGCCACAATCCTTGCCCTTATTTTCGCAAACACAGGATTAAACCAATACTATAATTTACTTCTCTCCACACCCCTTGAGATTCATATTGGTGAGCTCATCGTGGCGAAGCCTCTATTGCTTTGGATCAACGATGGCTTGATGGCGGTATTCTTTTTTCTGGTAGGTTTAGAACTTAAAAGAGAACTTATTGAGGGAGAGCTTTCCAATAAGAAAAATATCATCTTGCCTGGTGTTGGTGCCATCGGTGGTATGCTAGTTCCAGCACTCGTCTATTTATATTTTAATTATGATGATCCAGTAGCCGTTAAGGGATGGGCCATTCCCGCCGCGACCGATATTGCTTTTGCATTAGGAATACTTAGCTTACTCGGTAGCCGAGTCCCAATCTCTTGTAAAATATTTCTAACATCATTAGCAATATTCGACGACGTAGGTGCAATTCTTATAATTGCGCTTTTCTATACAGCCAATATTTCATTTTCTTCATTATCTATTGTTGCAATCTGCTTGTGCATTTTATTTTTCTTTAATAGAAGAAATTACCTCTCCAGAACACCTTATGTTCTAGTTGGATTAGTTATGTGGGTGGCCATGTTGAAGTCTGGTGTTCACGCAACACTTGTCGGGATCTTATTAGCTGTCTTCATTCCGATGAGGTCACGCAAAGATATAGAAAATTCGCCTGTTAAGGATTTCGAACATGATCTGCATGCCACAGTTGCGTTTGTCGTTCTTCCAATATTTGCATTTGCCAATGCAGGTCTCAATTTATCTTCAATAAACATTGAAAGTTTAACTCATCCAGTTTCCATCGGGATTTCATCCGGCTTATATATTGGAAAAATAATTGGAGTGTTTTGCTTTTGCTGGCTAGCAATCAAACTAAAATTTACTGAATACCCCGAGGGTATCGATTCACCCCGACTACTTGGGTTAGCCGGATTATGTGGCATAGGATTTACCATGAGTATGTTTATCGGGTCTCTTGCCTTTGAAGAGACCGGTGTCAATTTGTTATTTGACGAAAGACTTGGAATTATACTCGGATCGCTGCTATCAGGAATTACTGGATATTTTATACTTAATAAGTATTTAGATAAAAAAACAGGCTAAGTATTTTACTTAGCCTGCCTCAGGTTTATCGGTAAGTGTAGTTATTGATTTGTGTACTGTTTTTGGTACCTAAAATAAGCTTAGCAATATTGCAAAACTTAGCGATAAAGATACTGCTAACAGCATGAACTCACTCCATAAAGTACAACTTACCGATGATGCACAAAGATGCTTGTTCATGATTTTCTCCTTAAGAATTTAAAAAAACTCTCTTACTGAGCGATATTGAATGAAGGATTGACGTAGATAGCATGCATACCTCTTTTTAAGCTGTATCTTGCTTCCAACGGATCTCCGTTTTTAATCGCTAGTTTTGCTGTCATCAATTCAGCTTTAGCTAGAGGATAATCTAGATATATGTTGTAGTTATCACTACCTAATGCTTCTTGTTGGTTAATGTCCAGGTAGACATAATTTGAGCAATAACTATCAGCGCTACTAATTTCAGGATAGTAATGTTGATACTCGACGTTACCTTCACCAACAATATTTGCACTTGAGTAATCGTCAAACTTATTGTCCAACTGATCAATCGTATCAAGCGCTAGCTGCACTCTGTTAAGCGCTTCATCAGAATTGATGCGCAGTACTTTTAATGCTGCATGAGTATCCTCAAGTACCTGACAGGCTTTAGCTGATCGCTCCTCTAAGGTCCCATTACCTTCTTTAGCAATGCTCGCAGGTACTGTTAGTATCCCTGCAATTAATAATGACGATGCCAACGTAGCTTTTAATTTTCTTACTTGTTTCATTGTGTACTCCATAAAGTATTTGAGTTCATTAAATCACCCGTGCAATCTATATAATTTATTTATTGCGGACAAATCGTATATTATTTATTATTAGTAAGATTATTTCTTAATATCAAAAGTTATGCGCCATCTTAATTACAATCATTTATTCTACTTCTGGATGGTCGCCCGCGAGGGAAGTATCAATAAAGCTTCAGACATACTACATATCACGCCGCAAACTATTAGCGGTCAAATCAAATCTTTAGAAGCAGTTGTCGGAGCACCATTATTTAATCGAAGTGGTCGAGGACTAATACTTTCAGAAACAGGCCATCAAATCTGGCCATTTGTAGATGAAATCTTTTTGTTAGGTGAAGACCTTGCTAGAAAAGTTAAGAATAGTAATTACCAAGCCCCTGCACATCTCAATGTTGGCTTAGTTAATTCAATACCCAAACTAATTGCATTTCGTATTTTATCCAGATCACTTGAATCAAATGATGATGTCAAACTTATTACGCAAGAAGGCACCTTGGATAAATTACTCGCAGATCTAGCATTACATAAATTAGATTTAGTACTTTCTGACAGACCTCATACGCCTGGCATCAACATCACAGCTTATAATCATTTGCTTGGTACGAGCCATATTGCTTTTTATTCTAAAAAAACAATTGCCAAGAAATACATAAAGAATTTCCCCGAATCATTAAATGATGCACCTATGATATTGCCCTCTCAAGCCATTCCGCTTAGGCGTGACCTTGATGACTGGTTTGAGAATAAACAAATATCACCAAGTATTATTGCTGAAATTGATGATAGTGCATTACTTAAAGCATTTGGAGAATCAGGTCTTGGAATATTCCCAGCTACAGCTGCTATGAGCGATAGTATCCAAAAAATGTATGGTGCCGTTGTAATTGGAACAGCAGATGAAATCAAAGAAAATTATTATGCCATCTCTCCTGAACGCAAACTCAAACACCCCGGTATTGTCCAGATAACAAAATTTGCCAGAGATATCATTTTTAAAAATGATTAATCAACTTTGATTGAGATCGATTGTAACTTTCATCCCTAAATACATTTTCTCAATCTGAACTTTATTTAATTTGCTAAAAAGAAGAACCTGGATCTTAACTATTATGTTGATATTATTCATAACTCATCATGTTTAATGACGACATAATAACCAATATAGTCAATATATTGACGGTTTTTGCAGGATTCCTTTTCCACCAAACTATTTCTCAACATTAAGTTTCAAAGGTGACATTTATCAGTGTTAAATTGCATCTAATTAGAATAAATTGATTGCTTGATAAGACACGATATTTTTTAGCTGTTATCCATCTTAATTGCTTAAAAATAAATAACTAAAATAATCTTTATAACCTTATCAGGGGAGAGTTACATGTCAGTCAATAAAGAAGATATTCAGAAAATTTTATCTGAAGATTTCATCAATATCGTCATTCGCATCGGAATCTTAATCTTTCTTGTTGTAATGTGTGTGCGAATTTTTGCACCTTTTACACAATTAATACTATGGGGTTTAATTTTAGCAGTTTCACTCTACCCACTTTACTTAGGCCTATTAAAAAGATTAGGTTCACGCAAAGGTTTAAGTGCATCAGTCATTGTAGTAGTAGGATTATTGGTGATTGGTGTTCCAACAATCATGATTGGTACTTCTTTTGCTGATCATGTATCCGAGACCTACACATCAATTGAAAATGGCAGTTTCCATATTCAACAACCTAGCCCTTCCGTTGCTGAATGGCCTATTGTAGGAAAAAGAATTTATAAAACATGGCAGACAATTTCGACTGATTTACCTGGATACATCAATAGCAACCAAGAGCAAATTACAAATTTATCTAAAGGTTTATTTTCCGCCGCACTGAATACCGCTGGCGGGATACTATTATTTTTAGCCGCATTAATCATAGCGGGCATCATGATGGCTTATGGCGAATCAGGTTCTAAATCCTCTCAAAGTATTTTCAATCGCATCGCAGGTCCGACCAGAGGCAATGAATTATGGAAGCTTTCTGTTGCCACAATTCGTTCTGTTGCAAATGGAGTCATCGGGATCGCATTTATTCAAGCACTGTTATTAGGTATTGGTTTGATTCTAGCGGATATACCCGCCGCAGGTGTCCTTGCTGTTATTATTTTATTCCTTGGTATTGCACAATTACCCGCATTAATTATCACAATACCAGTCATTGTATATATGTGGACCCTAGGAGATTTATCCACCACGAGCAATATTATCTATTCAATCTATTTGGTGCTTGCTGGCACTTCAGATGCCATTCTAAAACCACTCTTGTTAGGTCGCGGCGTGGACGCACCTATGCCAATCATACTCATAGGTGCAATTGGAGGCATGATTACCTCTGGTATTATTGGCTTGTTTGTTGGCGCGGTATTTCTTGCAGTTGGATACCAGATATTTATGAGTTGGGTTCATATGAATGATCAATCTGATCCTAAAGGTGAGCAACATACTGAATGATGGGCAGTACATTTAGGCTTGCCAAATTTACGCAATATCTATTAATCACGCTAAGCATATTATGCTTTGTTAGCGCGTGTACAACCTTAGGTCCAGACTATCAAGAACCGGAAGTCCCATGGTTGCAAGACTGGTATACCGATTTATATGGTCAAGCAAAAGAGTCATCAGAGTTTTCTGAACAAGACTTAGAGTTTTGGTGGCACTTATTTAATGATGATATCTTGAATGAGTTGATTGAAATTGCCAAAAAAGAAAATCCAACTATACAAATCGCAGGACTACGCATATTGGAAAGCCGTGCCCAATTAGGCATTGCGGGAAGCACTCTTTACCCTCAAGTTCAACAGCTAGATGGTTCAGCCAATTATATTAATTCAGAAGATCATGGTGGCGTTTCGCTCGATCGCCATAAAAGTTTTACCAGTTATGACATTGGTCCCTCTGTCATTTGGGAATTAGATTTTTGGGGCAAATTTAGAAGGACTATAGAGTCCGCTGATGCCGCCTTTTACGCATCAATTTATAATCAACAAGATATTCAGGTCTTACTAAGTGCACAGGTGGCCACACTCTATTATGCCTATCGCACAGCTATTCAAAGTATTCTAATTAATCAAGAAAATGCAGACATTCAAAAACGTAATGTTGAAATTACTGAACTCAGATACAAACGCGGACAAGATTCAGAGTTAGATCTTCAGCAAGCACGCACACAGTATTACTCAACACTGTCGGTGATTCCAGATTTTGAAATAAGTCTGGTTCAAATTGGTAATGCACTATCAGCTCTATTAGGACGTAAACCTGGAGATCTGAAAGAACTTGAGGGAATAGATGGACAACTACCTATTGTTGATCCAATCTCTATTCAAGAATTACCTGCCAAATTACTGATGCGACGACCTGATGTTAGAGCCTCTGCTGCGCAAGTCGCGATACAATCTGCCCAAATTGGAATTGCTGAGGCTGATTTTTATCCCTCAATTTCACTTTTAGGTTCAATAAATTATTCAGGCAATACTCTAAACTCTACACCGGACACCAGTTTATTTTCTGCAGGATCTGGGTTTATCTGGAACATATTTGATTGGGGCCGGATTGAAAATAATGTACGATTACAGGATGCTCGCCTTCAACAAACGATTGAGTCATTTCAAGATCAAGTATTACTTGCCGCACGTGAAATAGATGATGCTGCCATCAGTGTTGTTAAGACATATGAACAAAAATATATTATTCGTGAATCGTTAAATTCTGCTGAGCGCTCATTACAAATAGCCAATAAAAGATATTCTGAAGGTTACTCTGATTTTCAAAGAGTGCTTGATGCACAACGTGCCCTACTCGCGCAATCAAATAGCGAACTTATCAATCATAGTAACCATATTAGTTCGATTATTAACTTCTATCGAGCATTAGGTGGCGGTTGGACTGACGCTAATATCGATGAAATTATCCCAGCGACGACGCGTGACAAGATGGAGAATCGAAGCGATTGGGGAGAATTATTAACCGCACCTTTACCAACAGAAAATCCATATAAATCTTCCGAGTAAGGAATTCCATAATGACAGAAGAACAAACTAATAATGAAATCAATAATCAAGAAAGCGCTGATTCTGAAACAGTGAAGAAATCTGTCAACAAAGGCGCATTACTTATTTTAATCATCATTGTTATCAGCCTTGTATGGTATTTATTTGCAGACCGTTTCACGCCTTATACAACCCAAGCACGCGTTCAAGGTTATGTTGTAGGAATAGCGCCAAAAGTTGCCGGAGTCATCACAGAAATTTGGGTAAAGAATGATACGAGAGTTAGACAAGGTGAGCCTTTATTTGAAATCGATCAATCTCAGTATCAAATTGCTTTAGATCAAGCTAGCTCTCAATTAGAAAATGCACGCAGCCAAGTGGGCGCTGGAGATGCAGCAGTGGATACGGCTAGAGCCAACTTACAAGCCGCGTTAGCGAATTTAGAAAAATCACAAAAAGATACGGATCGACTTATAAGACTAAGGCGTGATGATCCTGGCACGATATCCATCAGACGGCTAGAAATTTCTCAAGCAAGTCTCGATCAAGCTAAAGCAAATGTTACCGCAGCTCGTTCGCAGATCGAGCAAGCCATACAACAAAAAGGCGGTAACGATGATGAGAATAATACCATTTTGAAAACCGCAGAAACTGCCGTTGATAAAGCACAACTCGATTTATTCAATACAATCGTGCGAGCAGAATCAAATGGCGTTATTACAGATTTACGCGCTGAAGTAGGTCAATATGCTGGAACGGGAAACCCTGTTATGACCTTAATCGCCTTGGATGATGTCTGGATCAATGCCGAATTCACAGAAAACAATCTTGGTCATGTAAAAGTAGGCACATCTGCAGAAATAATTCTTGATTCCATTCCTGGTCAGGTCTTTGAAGGCAATATTCGCAGCATTGGATTAGGTGTTTCTAATAGTCAAAGCCAATCCTCTCCCGGCGCCCTGCCTTCAATTAGCAATGATAAAAACTGGCTTCGCCAATCACAAAGATTTCCAGTCGTCATACAATTTGACCCTTCCCAAAGTGAAGAATTGTTAAATCAAATAAGAGTGGGCGGCCAAGCCTCAATCATCTTATATAGCAATGACCATGGTGTTCTCGCCGTACTTGGCAGGTTATATATTCGATTAATGAGTTGGTTATCGTATGCATACTAATTTAAACGATTAAGATAATGCATATAGTTGCAAGAAGAGTTTTTCGATTAAGTTTTACAACGGCGTTAACGCTGGCGATTGCTTATGGGATTGCAATCCCATTTCCTTTTATTGCGCCAATGTTTGCATTTTTACTTACCGCTATACCTTCACTAAGGTTAAACTTAAAAAAATTAATAGGTCTTGTACTATTACTTGCGCTTACCCTCAGCATAGGACTACTTATTATACCTTTAATTAATGATTACACATTGAGTGGAATCTTAGTTGTGGGATTAGGCTTATATTTAAGTGCTTACCTCACAGTTAATCTCGGCAAAGGGATGGTCGGGACTTTACTTGGCGTTGGTTTCACTACCATACCTGCAGCTGGCGCCATTGATTATGCTTTGGCGACCATCATCATACAATCGTTAATTATTGGTGTAAGTATTGCTGTTTTATGTCAATGGATTGTTTACCCATTTTTCCCTGAAGATGAATCTGTACCAGCAAAAAAAGACATTAAGAAGAATGCCACACAATCAAATTGGATAGCACTACGCTTTACATTTATTGTTCTTCCACCCTTCTTACTTGCACTCATTAATCCAGCTATATTTTTTAAAACAATTATTAAATCATTAATGCTAGGTCTACAGGGGTCTGAAGTCGAAGCTAAGAGTGCTGGTCGAGAATTAATGGGTTCTACATTACTTGGTGGACTATTTGCAATAATTTTTTGGACGTTTCTGAAAATTAATCCAAACTTATGGATGCTGTTCTTATATACTTTAGTTCTATGTGTTTATTTTGCCTCAAAAATTTATCAGGTTTATCCTTCACGCTTTTCAGCATCATTCTGGCAAGATGTGGCAGTCACCATGATAATTTTAATAGGTCTTGCCATAATTGATAGTGATAATGGAAGCAATGTTTACCAGGCTTTTGCACAACGCATGAGTGTCTTTATTGGTTTAGCATTTTACGCCTGGGGCGCCATTTACTTTTTAGATACATTGAGACACAGAAACTCAGCCATATCTAAAAAATTAGCAATGGATTAAAAAATCATGCTAATGAATCTAATAATTGGTGTTTCAACCATGATGCTATGCCTAGTACTTCAGTCATTAATTATTATGGTCGCAGCACATTACTATATTAAACATAGTGATTTAGTAAACAACACATCATTTAAGTCCACCATCATTGTCTTAAATGGCGTCATGCTTGTTTTAGTTTTTGGCAATCTCATTCAACTCACCATATGGGCACTGCTATTCCTAGCATTAGGCGAGTTCAATCAATTATCTGAAGCGGTTTATCACTCAGCTGTGAATTATGCTACGTTAGGTTATGGTGACATCGTAATGTCAGACAAACACAAATTACTAGGGCCGCTGGAATCATTAAATGGCATCCTCATGGTGGGCGTTACCACAGCCACTTTAATGGCGACGTTTAGCGACTCCATGAAGAAAACTGTAAAGGCAAGAAGAAAACTTAACTAAACAAAATCATAAGCGAGTTGAAATAATAAAATGCAAGACAGTAATTTTTTTGATAGCGGTACTCCAGAACCCATCAGCAGAAAACAATTATTATTTCTTCGTTACTTCACGGCATTTTTGATTGATTTAGTCGTACTGAATATATTTGCCGAGTATTGGGGCTATGTATCAATTTACTCATTCACCATTTCACTCTTTGCAGCCGCATTATTACAATTACTACTACAGCTGACTTTAAGAATCGAAGAGTACTGCGCTCATCAAATTAATAAAATAAAAAGCAAATGGACGACGGCTTATAGAATTCTATCTGCTTGGGGAATACTATTTCTGTCAAAATTTATAATTCTTGGTGCAATAAACTTTTTATTTGGGGAAGACATTGTATTCAG
Source organism: Pseudomonadota bacterium (assembly GCA_039182865.1). Lineage (GTDB taxonomy): Bacteria > Pseudomonadota > Gammaproteobacteria > UBA4575 > UBA4575 > UBA1858. The sequence continues at coordinate 847 of JBCDBX010000014.1, read as the reverse complement.
TGGGCCACTGCATGGCGTCGTCGCATTTATTATTGTCATCATTGTCATGGTAGCGGCAGAACAAATAATTATCAGATTCTATCGTGCACTTAAATAAGCTACATTAACAAAGAATTCAGGAGATTCTAATGAGCGAGAATGCGTATGTACTCTCATCAACAGCAACAGATAACTACGAGCCCTTTATGAATGGTGATGAGCAAGCCGGTGAAGTTCATTGGCTGACCACAACTAACTCTAGTGGCGAGGCGACATATTCTGGTTTGTGGCGCTGTGAACCGATGACATTTGATTATGAATTCCCAGGTGACGAATTCATACAAGTTCTAGAAGGTGATTTGTTAATTGAGTTACCGGACGGTAACACTGTCAATTTAAAACAAGGTGAAATCGCTCGCTTCAATAAAGGCGTTAAAACTAAATGGACAATTCAGAAATCGTTTAAGAAATTTTTTGTTATTTCTAATTGCTAGAGATAGAAGCCGCGTGAGAGAGAAACTCACACGGCTTTAAAAAACTTACGGACGTTTTGGTGTTTGATACTTTTCTTCTTTTTGAAATGACTCCCAAGTCGTTTTATAACCAACGTAACCTTTATCATTTGGCTCCATTTGGGTTGTTTTTAGAAAACGAGAATCGCCTTCTGGAACTTTGGGTCGAGTATTTTTTTGTTCGCTCATAATTCACCTACTGATTGACTGGATTTGACTAAACTGCAAGTGAATGATATCAAAGTTGCTCAATGCTAGGGCATATTTCTCTTTATGAGGAGAAAAATTTTTTCTATAACTAGTTATTATTCAACAAGTTACTGAATCTGAAAAATAGCATATTTCAACAAAGAATT
>JBCDBX010000013.1:0-30419 GCA_039182865.1 Pseudomonadota bacterium | reverse complement strand
TGGAAAACTCTATGGTGTCAGCACGGAACTTATCAAGGCCATTATCACGGTCGAGTCCTGCTTTGATCGTTATGCAGTTTCAAGAGTAGGTGCAAAAGGCCTTATGCAGTTAATGCCTTCGACAGCAGAGTCTATGGGCGTCTATAATATATTTAATGCCAAAGACAATATACGTGGCGGTACTCGTTATTTTCGCCAAATGCTCGAGGAATTTGAGTTTAATATCGAACTTGCGCTCGCGGCTTATAACGCGGGACCCAATGCCGTGAAAAAATATAATGGAATTCCGCCATACGACGAAACACAAAAATATGTAAAAAGAGTCATTAAGTATTATTATAGCTATGCAGGAATAGACTCCTAATAATAATTCAATCAGAAGGCAAGCATCTATATGCTTAAAAAACTGCTTATCGCTATACCAGTTTTACTAGTTGTTGTAATAATTGGCATCGTTATCGCATTCAAGTTTATAGATGATCAATTCATCGAAACTCAAGCACTAAAGCAGCTTGAAAGCGCACTCAACCGCAAAGTCACTATCGATGGACACTTTTCACTAACAAGAACCACACGACCAACTCTAACTGCAACTGGCATTGAGATTGCCAGTGCTAGCTGGGATTCAAATAATTATTTATTAAAAGCGGATGACATTACGATTCAAGTTGATGCTGTACCATTACTTTTTGGAATCATCTCATTTGAAAATATCATTTTTGATAACACAACCTTTAATATTATTCGTAACAAAGAAGGTGATTCAAACCTAGACTTCACAGGCAAAAAGGAAAGCAGTGGCTCCATTCCTTATCGTCCAAAGATTGATAGGGTTGAGATGAACAACCTAGTCGTTAATTATGAAGATTGGGCAAAAGATAGTAAATTACATATCAATACAAAATCCTTATCTATAGATGCAGTTGATGAAGAAACTATCCAATTAAAAGCTGTTAGTAATGTAAATGAACAACCTATCGAAATATCCAGCAAAATGTGTCGCTTATTTATGTTATTCGGCGATGAATTTTGTAAGGTCACTGCGCAAGTCGATACTTTCCCATTTAAAACTAAAGTTTCCGGTGACATTGATTTGGAAGAAAACGGCTACATTAATATGGCCTTCAATACTGAAGGTGAAAATGTTAATGAACTCAAACTCCCCTTCAAGACTTATTTGCCAGATACTAATTCTGCACAGGCAAGTTTCACCTTAACAGGCGCACTGAACGCCATACAGCTTAGTAAATTAAAAACTAGGCTCACATTTGATGATTCAACTGCTAATTTATCCGGCGAGATAAAATCTTTAAATTCTCTTTCAGGCGTGCAACTAAAGTTTTATGCGGAAGGTACCGATGGCAAATGGTTAGACCTTTATCAAGATCAATTCCCCGGTGAATTGATCGATCATTTCACTGCCGCATTAGAACTGGAAAACCATAATGAACATTGGAAGCTTGACGATATTGAGGCTAGTGTAACAATTGATGACACCACTTTATTTAGCAAAGGTGAAATTTTACTTAGCGAGGATCCTCTTGATTTAAATCTGAACATAAATGGTCGAGGCAAGCATCCTGAATGGTTAGATAAGATACAAGATGACATAAACGCTAAATATATTGACGACATTCGTGTCGACTTTGACTTAATTGGTAAAGATGAGACATGGTCAATCAAAAACTTGGAAAGTATTGCTTTAACTGAAGATCATACATTCACCGCGAATGGAAATATTGCTTTCTCAACTGATAACACCACAGAAATAGAACTTGATTTTACCAGTTCAGGCAGAAATCTTTATAGTCTTGCTAGGATTATTAAACAGAACTTACCTGAATCTAAAAAGTTTCACATTCAATCCAAGCTTAAATACAAGAAACCAACACTTTCTCTGATCAATACAGACATCATCATCGATGAGACTAGCATACAGGGTAACAGTGAAATTGACTTTGTATCACCTCCTAATATTCGCGCTCAGTTAGAGTCTAAATCCCTAGACATTGAGCATGTCATTGCCTTGACAGAAGACTTAGACGATTCTCAAAAAGCACAGAGAGATACAACCTCTGAAAAAGACTCACTCTTTAGTGACAAACCACTCAACTTAGACTGGTTGGATCAAGCCAACACTGATATCTCACTTAAAGTTGCCAATATCACTTATAAGAATGCGCATCTTGAGAACCTAGTTGCAAAGTTACTTGCTAGAGACGGCATCGGTAATTTCAAAATCAATTCACTAATCTATTCAGGTGCAGACCTCACTGCTAACTTCAAAGTGGATGGTAAAACTAACACGCATAATTATGATATGCATACTGAAAATTTTAACGTTGGGAAGCTATTGCGTGAAAGTGACGCAACTGATTTGTTAACTGGCGAAATTGATTTTAATTTAGATATCGACACATCGGGCACAACAACTCAACAACTTGCTAGCAATGCCAACGGAGGTTTTTCTGCATTTATGACAAACGGTTCTTTGGATAATGCACCCATTGATCTACTTGCTACAAACTTGGTGAAAGAATTACTACCCGGAAAGAAAAAAGAATCGCATACTAAAATAGAATGTTTTTTCACTCAGTTTCGTGGAAAAAATGGTTTATTCAAGAGTGAAGCAACTTTATTAAATACCAAAAATATTGTAATGACTGCCTCTGGTGATATTAACCTTGCGAAGGAAAAGTATGACTTAACCCTAGTGCCTAAACCTAAAAATATTTCACTATTTACATTGGATTCTGATGTTCTTGTCACGGGACCACTCAATGACCCCGACTTCTCGATATCTAAAGGCTCATTATTCAAGAAGGTTTTACAAAGCGCAGCCGTCGTAGCCCTAGGTCCTGCCGCACTTGCTGTTCCTTTTACTACGATCGGTTCGAATAAATATACCGAGTGCTTTGAAGAAGTTGCTGATACCACAACAAAAGCGGTTAATGCTCAGCAGGATGCACAAGAAGAGGAAGAAGCTGAGAAAAATGATGATCAACCATCTGAAGCTAAGGTAGAATCAATAAACCCTTAATACTCCATAAGATTTACCGATCTATTTTTAATCTATGACTGAAGAAAAAACCACGTCGAATAACTTTATTCGCACTCGTGTTCGAGCGGACGTTGAAAATAATGCAGCTGAAATCATGACACGATTTCCACCAGAACCTAATGGCTATTTACATATTGGTCATGCTAAATCCATTTGCCTTAATTTTGGTATTGCACAGGAATTTAATGGGCATTGTAATTTACGTTTCGACGATACCAATCCTGAAAAAGAAAATGATGAATATGTCGAAGCTATAAAAAGAGATGTTAGTTGGCTAGGGTTTGAGTGGAAAAATTTATTATTTGCTTCTGACTACTTTGAAGAACTCTATGCTTATGCGGTTGAATTAATTAAGTCGGGTCATGCTTATATTTGCCATTTAAGTGCAGATGAGACTCGTGAATATCGAGGCACGTTAACTGAGCCTGGCAAAAACAGTCCTTATCGCGATCGCTCTGTTGAAGAAAATCTAGATTTATTCGAACGCATGCGCAAAGGCGAATTCCAAGAAGGCGAATGTGTGTTACGCGCAAAAATTGATATGGCATCACCCAATATTAATATGCGCGACCCAGCTTTATATCGTATCAAGCATGCATATCATCATCGTACTGGCGATGTCTGGTGCATATATCCAATGTATGATTATGCTCATTGCATTTCAGATGCAATCGAAAACATCACGCATTCGCTTTGTACACTAGAATTTGAAGATCATCGCCCTCTATATGACTGGGTATTAGAAACACTAAAAACACCTTGTCATCCTCAACAAATAGAATTCGCACGTTTATCATTGGATTACACCATTACCAGCAAACGCAAACTATTACAGTTGGTTGAAGACAGTCATGTACATGGATGGGATGATCCTCGTATGCCAACAATTTCAGGTTTACGTCGGCGCGGTTACCCACCTGAGGCGATTCGTGATTTTTGTGAGCGCATAGGTATTACTAAGAAAGACTCTCAGATTGATGTTGGTGTTTTAGAAAATTGCGTACGTGAAGCTCTAGATTTCAGCGCTCCTAGAGGGATGTGTGTACTCAAACCACTTAAAGTAGTCATCGAAAATTATCCTGAAGATCAAATTGAAGATATGGATGCCTCTAATCATCCAAAACGCCCGGAGCTTGGTAAACGTAAGGTTCCTTTTTCGCGTGAGATATATATCGAAAAGGATGATTTTATGGAAAACCCACCGAAAAAGTTTTTTCGTTTAGGTCCCGGTCGTGAAGTACGTTTACGCTACGCCTACTATGTGACTTGTACGGATGTGATAAAAGATCAAGCGGGTAATGTTGTTGAACTCCGCTGCACATATGACCCTGAATCACGCGGTGGCAAGTCTCCTGATGGACGCAAAGTCAAAGGTACAATTCATTGGGTATCCACACAACACGCTATACCTATACAAGTAAATTTATACGATCGCTTGTTTAACACAGCAAATCCAGCTGCAGCTGATAATTATCTTGAAGACTTAAATCCAGATTCATTACAGATACTCGAAGAGTGTTTTGCAGAACCCAGCCTGTTAAATAAAAATATACAAGAAGGTATTCAATTTGAACGCACCGGTTACTTTACAAAAGATAAAGAAAAAAAGACTAATGGCAAAGCTATATTCAATCGAATTGTTACTTTAAGAGACACTTGGGAAAAACTTAAAAAATAACGAAGAATTTAAATAATGATCTTCAATTAAAAAAAGCCTGGGATAACCAGGCTTTTCTTTAAACCTTTTTAAGCTCTCTAAAAAGTGTTGCAAAAAACTTAAGTGCATCTTGCACATCTGGATCGCTCATTGTTTTTATCATTCCAGGAATACCACCATTTGAGCTCGGTGTGTGACTTGCTTTTGCTGCAGCGGCCGCTTCGCCCATATCCGCAAGTGTATTAATAATATGTTCACGCTCCAACAAGTCGAGCAATCGCATTAAACCTTCACTGCGTGAAAGTCGGTCCGCGATACATAATAATTCACCACCAGTTTCAGCTAATCGCCCGATGATGTCATCACTTAATGCATCACTTGCGGAACCGAGTACACGCGTTAGATTAACTACTCTGTCTAGATCACCATTTTCGACCATGCGACTAATTGCAGGTAGTGCTTTATCTAAATTACTTTGTGTCGCTTGATCGACCAAAGCCAGACCGTCACCCGCCAGTGTTCCCAGTCGGCCAACAATGTCATCGGTCAGAGCATCTGCGGCACTTTCGACTATGCGCTCTGCTTCAGTACTCAAATCTCCTAACTGTCCCATTACATACCCCCTTGGTTACAGTAGTCCACGGGCACTAGCCCAGTACATTTTGTTATAAGCTGTCTTAAACCAATGAATGCCTGCGGTAGGTGCTTTTGGATCAGGTGGATTTAGGTAGTTGAACATCGCATATGTCGCTTTGCCATCGCCCGCTTCAATGAAACAAAATACTTTCCCATCATAATCACGCGTTGCGGTACCAATGGTCACCATAGAAGCAATATTTTCTGCAAGGGCCTCAGCTTCAAAGTGTGCAGTTGAGCCAGCCTTACTGATAGGCAAGTTGGTCGTATCGCCAATGACGAACGCGTTTTCACGGCCTTCAACATTAAGACGCTGACGATCCGTTGGAATAAATCCACCCGCACCTAAACCTGCGTCTTCAACTACCTGCATACCTTTATGCGCAGGTACAGTAACTAATAAGTCATAAGACTCTTCGGTTCCTTCCTCACTAAGTACAGCATCAGCAGTGACTTCTTTCATGTTGAATAGTGTTTCATAAGTCACACCAAGTTTTTCAAACTCAGGCGTTGCCCACTTAGCCACAGGCTCTAAACTATGAGTCCTTCCGATTGGATAAGTGTAATGAAGTTGAACTTTATCCCAAATGCCGCGTTGTTTGAAATAATCGACCAGCAAAAATGTAATTTCTAGCGGTGCCATTGGGCATTTATGAGGAACGCCAACCGCGATGACGACTTTACCGCCTTCAAATGCTTCAAGGCTCTTATACATCTTAACGGCATCCGCTTCAGTGTAGAACTGTTCGGCATACTCTTTTAAGCCTGGTGTTCCTTCAGCATATGTGCGAGAACCCGTTGCAATAACGATTAAGTCATATTCGTATGTTGTGCCACTTTGAGTTTTAACGTTATTGTCATCAAGATTGAATTCCGTTACCGGATCAACTTTAAACTCAATGGATGACTCGAGCAAACTTACTTGATCGCGATAGAGCTCCGAAGGATTCATTTTACCAACAGCCACATAAAGTAGTCCTGGTTGATACATATGCTTGTCAGTTGCTGACAGCATAGTGATACTGGCTTTGCCTGTTTTAAGCTCGTTTCTAAGTCTGCGAGCTAGATTATTTGCAAGTATGGTTCCTCCCATACCTCCACCAACAATTAGAATTTTCATTTAACCCTCGCTTATAAATGTAATAATTCGATAATTTAAAAAACTTATTTGGCTTTTTTGACAACAATATGCCAAACCCCATCATTCTGGAAACTTTCTAAAACTTCATGCCCAACTTTATTAATCCATTCTGGTATGTCGTTTGCTGATCCTTCATCAGTAGACAGCACTTCCAATTCATCACCGACTTCAGCCTGCTTCATATTGGCTATAAGTTCCATTAGTGGTCCTGGACAAAATGTGTTTTTTGCATCTACTAGTTTTCTCTCTGACATGAATATCTCCTTTAAATTAGAATGTCCATACTTGGCCTTCGGAGGCATCAGTTAGAAACTTAGTAAGCCCTAATGGTTCCGAAATATAATCTTCTAAATCATCTTGGCTAAGACCCATAATATCGACAGCCATTGAACATGGAAAAATTTTTGCATCACCCAACTCTACTGCTTGCTGGAATAGATCTTTGAAGTCAGGCGCATTCTTATCTTCTAGCAATGCCCCCATAGGACCATCAGCGGGTGCTTTTGTATTACAGTCTTTTTTGAAATATTCCATAGCATTCATTGATAAAAAAACTGTGACATCACTTCCACTCACAGCTCCTACCGAGGCAACCATTGCCGCCATTTGTAATTGTTCGCGCTTGCTCGCGATAAGCATAATGCTGATCTTATCTGACATAAAATCCTTCCTGGTTTAGTATTTAGATTATTTAGATTTATCTGCCCATAAAGATTATAAATCTCTACGCGTTCCCTCACGCTTCGTATGCTAACAGCATGTGATTATTCATGCTTGATAAATTCTTTTCCGCAGTAATAACACTTAACGGATTTTTGATCGCCAAAATATAAATAGATAGCCGGATGCCCTAATGCACCCTCACCTCCTCGACAACAAACTGTTGTTTCTCCAGGCTCTACATATATAGTCTGTTTATTAGTCTGACTCATAAGTCATCTTAAAGTTTCAACATCATAAACTTACGGCTATGAGCTTGGCGAGTCAATCATTTAACGCTATCTAAAATTAATTACGAGAGTAAAATAAAGTACAACTTTCATTCGTTGGGGGAAAATTATGAAGAAAATTTTCGTTGTTGTGGTTCTGGCCTTTACATTGCAGATAAACAGCTTACTTGCTGATGAGTATCTATTGGATCCTGTACATACTCAAATTATATTTTTTGCAGATCATCTAGGCTTCTCATAATCACAAGGAAAGTTTGTCGACTTCAATGGTCATTTTTCATTTAATCCTGAAGAACCGGGTGCCGCAAGCGCCGAAGTAGTGATTAATACCAGCAGTATTGAAATGAATGACGCCGATTGGAATGCACATATGAAGGACGAAGACTTCTTCGATGTAGAAAAATTTCCCACCATGACATTCATTAGTACTAAAGTTGAAGTATTGTCCTCCAACCACGCCAAGGTGCATGGAGAACTGACAATGATTGGACAAATTCATCCGGTTGTACTAGACGTTGTACATAACAAATCTGGAACACACCCATTCTCAAAGAAATACACGGCAGGGTTTTCTGCAACGACGACTGTTACTCGTTCTGAATTTGGCATGAACTATGGTGTTCCTGCGTTGGGCGACGAAATCGAAGTCCGCATTGAAGTCGAAGGACAGAAGACAGAATAATGAGCTTACGAAATACGCAGTCGCATTGGGGGTTAGTGACTCGCTTATTTCATTGGTTAATGGCGATTGCAATTTTAGTCATGATTGCTGTGGGCGTGACCATGATTAACTTGCCCACATCACCTCTGAAAATAGATATGTTTAAGTTTCATAAATCATTGGGCATGCTTTTGCTATTACTAGCACTTCTGCGCTTGTTCTGGAGGTTCACCAACCCGGTGCCCTTATTACCTGACTATCTCCCTCAAAAAGAAAAGTTTTTAGTGCATGCTGGACAGTATGTGATGTATGGGTTGTTAATTTTCATTCCGCTCAGTGGATGGATCATCAACTCAGCTGCCAACATCCCGATGCAATGGTTTGGACTATTCGTAGTACCACCCATTGTAGGTCCTAGCATTGAAATGGAAGATTATGCCAAAACAGCACACCTTACATTCATTATTATTCTCGGCATTATCTTATGTGCACATATTGGTGCCGCTTTACGGCATCATTACATTAACAAAAATAATATTCTAATGAACATGTTAGGTAAAAAATGAAAGTAGTATTTGCTACATTTATACTGCTTTTAATTTCAATCTCAATACATGCCGCTCAGCCTTGGGATCTGCAAAAAGACGATAGTGCAATTACTTTCACTGCAAGTTACGATGGCGTATCTTTTGAAGGAATGTTTAGCGACTTTGAGGCTACTTTAGTATTTGCACCGGATGATCTTAGAAATAGTCATGTTGAGAGTGCGGTGAATGTCAGCTCAGTGAATACTCAGAGTCGAGACCGCGATCAAGTCTTATCAGAACCTGATTGGTTTTACTTTAAAAAATTTCCACAAGCGAATTTTTCGAGCAATAATTTCCACTCTATTGGTGATAATGAATACATTGCAACTGGCATTCTGCAAATTCGCAATAAACAACATGAAGTAGAATTGCCATTCAAATGGATAAAGATTGATAATCAGACCACACAACTGAGATCACAATTTATGCTGGACAGGCGCACTTATAATATCGGCATTGGGGAATGGAAGAATGATAAAACCATAGGTTTTGATGTGGTTGTAAACCTAGAATTAACCTTCAAATTAACTAATTAGAATTTTCGATTTCTAATATATGTTGGGCATGCTCGATCCAACCAGCTAATATTTCTTCTTTGGGAATACTAGATAGAATATTTTCTCGCTCGTTGTTTTTAGCCAACTTTTCTCCCAGACGCAACGGCTTTTGTATCGCCAGATCTTCTAGGGAATAGATTTCAGTTGCTTCTAACAAATTAGCATCATCCGCTTCTATATTAGCCACGCGTAACAATTGTGAAATTGATATCCAACGTTGAATAGCAAAATCCTCAACACCAATTTTAGCTGCTAAATCATAAACTTTATCTTCGTCACTACAATACTTCCAAAGCTGCTTCGTTGTTTCGATATTTTGATCGGCTAATTTAATTAGTGTTGATGGCTCAATATCCGCAATCACATTGATTGGATACTCATCTTGCCAATCTTCTTCTGCCCCGCTTGCGGGTATGAGTTCTAATTGCTCAATTCGTACTTTGAGTAATTCGTTTTCTGAACGTAATTGTTCAATCTCTTTTTCATGGCGACTTAAGTGTGCTGTCAGTTCACGTTGACTGCGTATATCGCGAACAATCCACGCATAAACAGCACCGATTAAGAATGCGATTGCGAGATATAACGTTATTTCTTGTATCAAATAATCCATTACACTAACTCATTAATTTTTATTTAAGCTCAGGAAACTCATTAAAAGTTTCAGGCATGGGCTCAATCAATGCACGAGTTGTCTCTTTGACCACCGTCTCAATCATAACAACACGCACGCCTGGCCGATGACTTGCAATATTAATCGCCTCGTTAAGTTGCTCTTGAGATTTTGCCTCACCCATCAATGTGACATCTCGACCATCCAAAATCACTTCAACATCTTGAATATTATTTTGCAGATATTGATCTTCAATGTCTGCTTTTATCGAAGCTTGTATTTGAGTAGGTACTTTCGCAATTACGAACAAACTCAAAGCGATAAACAAAATGATAAATAGGATTGAAATACCAATAGTGCGCATTGCGAATTTACTTATGCGAGATGTATCTAAAGCTTGGTTGGATTTGGCGCATCGCCATAAACTTCTTCAGGATCAAATACCTTATCACTCTCATGATATTTCAATTTTAATGGCTCATCTGACTCAGGCTTCCCTATGGGGATCGATCGATAGAAACAGGAACGATAACCCACATGACAACTAGCACCACCGGCAACATCGACACGTAACCAGACGGTGTCCTGATCGTCATCGATACGCATTTCGATGACTTTCTGTATTAATCCGCTAGTAGCGCCTTTATGCCAAAGCACATTGCGACTTCGACTCCAATAGTGCGCTTCACCTGTTTTTACTGTTTTAGTAAAGGCTTCCTCATTCATATAACCCATCATCAGCAGCTCACCGGAATGCACATCCGTGGTCACAACTGGGATTAAACCGTTCTCATCGAACTTGGGGGCAAGTTCATTCCCTTCTTCTACTTGCTCAATGCTTTCGCGTGGCGCAAACATAAATCACCTAAATATCATGTTCCGAAAAACTGGGGTGCGCAGTATACCATCGGAATATAGCGATTCCAGCATCTAATCTTTTATACCAAAGCAGTCTACTTGATATTGATATTATTCAAATCCAAATTCTTTCCATACTACGATAGAGAGAGTTTTTAAGAATTAGAAAGGGTTCCAAGTCTTTTCAGGTGTAATCTTCATGTAGCCTACATTCGCACCTAAACGCCAACCGACACCTAGACGCATGGGTGCTAAGATAATTCCATCTTTTTCAAGATAATTCACACCGACACCACCGATAAAGTAAGCGCTTCCATCCACTCCAGGGAATCTTTGAAAAATACTCTCTACACTCGGTAAGTCATAAACTAAGGTAAAAACCTTTGCAGCATTTCCACCCCAGTCAAATCCGATTGAGGGTCCTTGCCAGTGTACTTTTTGGGAATATCCATTTTTCAGATAAAGCTCACCATCTCCATACCTAAGCCCTACTACAAAAGCGCCGCCGGCTTCACGTCCTTTGATGTAACCATTAGGCTCGCCATGTTCCTTGAATATTTTTTCAACTATCTCTCCAAGTCCTTCAGCTCCTTTTCCAAAAAATCCCTCCGCTTCGGAAATAATAGTATCTTGATCATAAGTGCCCTGAGTGTCGTTCGATTCAGCATCGTCCGCCAATAAGGATGTGTTTGTTAAAAATAAAATGGAAAAGAAAACAGCGAATCGCTTTAGAGACATATTCTAACTCCCAAGAATTAATGATGACTTTTCAGAGATTATGAGCATGTTGTACCTCATGAGTTCCGTATTCTAACGGAAAAAGCTTGATAACAAAAAAAAAGCCCCGCAGTGCGGGGCTTCTTGCTGAACATGTAAAATTTAAACTTTATGCTTTGGCATTTTTTCTTCGAGAGAATACTGAAAAACCAAGCAACCCTGAAGCTAGCAAAGGAAGCGCAGCAGGAACTGGCACAGGATTCATAGTCACTAGCCAATCGTTACTACCTTTTGTAATGTCACACTTCCTCTCATACTCATGGCAGGCGTAGATCAGTTTCTTTAAACGCGCTACCCATCTGTGACGCGTTTCACGATCACGCATGTCATCAGCTGCAGCCGCTGCTAGTAATTGATTCATGGTCATTTCTTCTTCCATCATTGGCTGTGGTAAAAATTGACCCAAATCATATACATCTAACCATCCTCTGCCCACTTCATCGTGGTCACCTGGAAGACGGTGTCCATCACCTTGTGCAATAAATGACGTACCATTGTTGTTTTGCTTACCTAGAAAGCCATACAATTGACCACCCCCGCCGAATAGCAAGCCTGCCCCAACGGTTGAAGTATAGCCAGTTGCTGAAGCTGTTGCGTCCATAATATATACGACTCCCCATTGAGAAGAATCAGAATTGCGGGTTAGCCCTCCGAAGATAGCAGCTCCAGATGGATCTTCTTCATTCCAGTATAAGTAAGAACCAAAATCACTTTGTGTGCTCCAGGTTCTCTCCTCTGCAGTGCCGCCATATGCACAAGCGTCACATCTAAGCCCATAATTTGTGCCCAATGCGCCATCAGGATGGTCGAATAATTGATAAAGAGTATTTGGTACCACAGGTGCCGCATTGGCAACCGAGGTGACAAATAACGAAATAAATAAAATCGAGATGATTTTTTTCATAGTTAGTCTCCCCTAAATGATTTGATAAAGCTTTTGAACTGCTAATTAAGCTTCGAAAAATATTACTTTAGCTTGTGAGTTGAATGTTGAAATACATTCATCTCAAGGCGGATTTTAAGAACTATGAATTGCTAAAATTGTGATTTAGATCACATTTCAATAAATCATTTTTTACTATTTCACTATTGCTTTTTTTATCAATTATTTACTCTAATAACATGCGAAATAATTTCGATATTCTTGCCAATAAATTGATATAAAAAATAAATTTGCCTAGAGTTCGTCAACATCTTAAATTTATTTCATAATCGTCATAAAGAAAAATTCAATTAGCCCAGAATCTATCCGATTCTTATTCAAGACTTAAACTCAATTCTAAATTGGAAAATATTTCAAAAAATGCTAATCATCTTTTCATAATTGCATAGCCTCTAATTCAGTCCACCTCTGTATAGCTCGATCTAATTCATCCTGTTTGCTAGACAACATGTCTAAAACATCTCTCGTTTCATCATAATCCTGTTCATAGAAGCCAGGATCGGCAATTTGATCTTGCAGATAGTTGATATCGTTCTCTAAACCTTCAATTTTCTCAGGTAGTGCATCCAGCTCTCGTTGCAAGTTATAGCTTAATTTTTTTGATTTAGTTTTTTCACTCGAATTCTCATTAGATACTGGCTTAGTTTTTATCTCTTCGGGCACATCTGCTTCAGATAATTGTTTCCCACGTATAGACCAGTCACTAAAACCACCTAGATATTCCTGAACACTTCCATCTTCCTCAAATACCAAAACGCTCGTGACCACATTATCTAAAAAATTGCGGTCGTGACTGACAATAATTAACGTCCCCTCATATTCAACCAAACGAGCTTCCAGTACTTCTAGCATTTCAACATCCAAATCATTAGTAGGCTCATCCAAAACGACTAAATTAGTCGGACGCGTGAAAAGCTTGGCTAATGCCACACGGTTTTTCTCTCCTCCTGATAATGCGCGAACAGGCGTCATCGCGCGTTTTGGCGAAAACAGGAAATTTTTCAAGTAGCCGATCACATGAGGCTGTTTCCCATTCATAGAGATATAATCTTTTCCATCGCCAACGTTTTGCGCAATCGTCTTATCCATATCTAGATCACGCAAGACTTGATCAAAATAAGCGACCTCTAAATTTGTTCCTAATTTAACGGTGCCTTCATCAGGCTGAACCATACCAAGCAAGATCTTTAACAATGTGCTCTTACCGACACCATTGTTACCAATCAAACCGATACGATCTCCACGCATGACTTTTAAATCTAATTTCTCAATCAGTCGCTGTCCTGAATAACCATGTGTGATATTTCTTGCAGTGACGACTTTACGCCCGGACATTTCACCTTTTTCAATATCGATTCGAGCTTTGCCCTCTCGCTTGATCCGCTTTGAACGTTCATCGCGCATCTCCATTAATGCACGTACTCGTCCTTCATTGCGCGTTCTTCTAGCCTTAATGCCTTGGCGAATCCACGCTTCTTCCTGAGCTAGCTTTTTATCAAATATGGCATTTTGCGTACGCTCTTCTTCTAGCGCTTTTTCTTTTAGCTCGAGATAATTTTGATAATTACCCGGCCAGCTAACTAGGTTACCGCGATCGATTTCCACTATTCTGGTGGCAAGTTTTTGTAAAAAAATTCTATCGTGTGTGATAAATATAACGCTACCTTTATAGCCTCTGATCTTATGTTCTAGCCATTCGATTGTGCTGATATCCAAATGATTAGTTGGTTCATCTAGCAGCAGAACATCAGGTTCAGAAACCAGCGCCTTACCTAATGCTACCCTTCGGCGCCAACCACCTGATAACTCATTTAATTTGCGTGTTGAGGGAAGATTTAATTGAGAAATGGTTGTTTCAACTTGCTGATCTATATTCCATATGCCACTCGCGTCAATCTGGTGTTGCAACTCTTCTAATTGCCTGAGCTCGTGTTTGCTCAAATCAGAATTTGATAAACGATGAAATTCATCAAGCAACTTCTGTTGTTCTAGCATACCTTGTTTAACAATATCCCAGACTGTTTCATCTGAAGTAGTTAATAAGGTTTGTTCTAATTGACTAATTCTCAAATGACGACGCTTTTGCACTTCACCATGATCGGGAGCATATTCACCTGTGAGAAGCTTCAACAATGATGATTTACCCGCACCATTGCGCCCAATCAAGCAAACTCGCTCTTTAGCATCAACAGATAAATTCGCTTCCTTTAGAATCGGCACATCACCAAATTCAAGCGAGACATCTTGCAAATTAAGCAAATACATTTTAGCTTATAAATAGAATTAGATTGTTATGAGACAGATAACTATCTATCTTTTGATATATCTTATTGACTTAGTTCTTTTAATAAGAACATTGACATCATATCAAGTGCATTCGTTCATTTCATACTAAAAGACGAGCCCTTGCGGAAGGGCAAAATTTTCCAACAAGACAAATTTTACTTTCCACGTTAACATCCCTAGCAAAATTTACTCCGACTATTCGTAATGAGTATTAGCACATCTGTCATTATTACTACTTATAATAAGCCAAAAGAGCTTGAGCTAGTCTTATGTGGATTAAGCATACAAAGACTTGCGCCAAGTGAAATTCTAGTTGCTGATGACGGCTCTACCCAAGAAACAGCTGATATCGTAAATAAATGGAAAAAAGTTTGTTCCTCTGATGTTAAACATGTTTGGCATGAAGACGATGGATTTCAAAAACCCTTGATATGCGATAAAGCTGCTGAAGTCGCCAAGAGCGACTATTTGATTTTTATTGATGGTGATTCCGTACCTCACCCTAACTGGGTTCAAGATCATGTAGAAGCTATTCGAGATAACACAGTATTATGTGGAAGACGTGTGAGATTAGGGCCTAATGTTAGTGAGAAAATTGATCTCGATTTCGTCAAATCCGGACAGCTACATGCATTTTCAAAAATCATTATTTTTAGCGCACTTACTAAAGATACAAAACGTCTTTCTCTTGGGATTCGCTTACCGAAATTTTTAGCACGTATATTACATCCAAAGGAGCGCCGACTAATGGGCGTTAATTTTAGCCTACACAAACACTTGTTTGAGAAAATTGGAGGTTATCAAACAGCCGCGGGCGAATATATGAAAGCTAAACAAAGATGCCGAGAGGATGCACAGATAGAAATCTTACTGATTTCCCAAGGCGTTGAACGTTATCCATTGATTAATCGTGCGATTGTCTATCATTTGTATCATCCAGAAAGACCACTGCGCAAAGAATTTGATGCAGAAGTTAATCGACGTTATCAAGAAGCCTTAAAACAAAGAGAACTATTAAGACAATAAAAAAAGCCCGGTATATCTCGAGCTTTTTTAGATTAAGACTTATAGCAAAAAATTACTTGCTCTCTTGTCGCTCCTTAGCTTCTTTAATGACTTGCTCAGCAACGTTCGCTGGACATGCATTGTAGTGTGAGAACTCCATCGAGAATTGCCCACGACCAGAGGTCATAGTGCGTAAGTCACCAATGTAACCAAACATTTCAGCTAGCGGCACATCACCTTTGACGCGAGTACCGGTTACACCGGGCTCTTGTGATTTGATCATGCCACGACGTCGGTTCAAGTCACCAATGACATCACCTACATGATCTTCAGGCGTGAATACATCAACTTTCATGATGGGCTCCATCAACTGTGGCCCTGCTTTTGGCATAGATTGTCTATAACCACCTTTAGCAGCTAATTCAAACGCAATAGCAGACGAATCAACAGGGTGATAAGCACCGTCAGTGAGTGTGACTGAGACATCTACACAGGGATATCCCGCTAGAACGCCTTCATCCATCATCATTTTGAAGCCTTTCTCAATTGCTGGCCAGAATTCACGAGGGACATTTCCGCCTGTCACTTTTGATTCAAACGACCAACCACTGCCAACCTCGCCTGGCTCGATCACATAATCAATCTTACCGAACTGGCCTGCACCACCAGACTGCTTCTTGTGTGTATAGCTATCTTCTAAGTGCTGGGTAATTGTTTCGCGATAGGCGACCTGTGGCTTACCCACTACTACTTCAACGTTATGCGTTCTTTTAAGAATATCGATCTTAATATCAAGATGTAATTCACCCATCCCGTGGAGAATCGTCTCGCCACTTTCTTCATCAGTCGATACTATGAATGAAGGATCTTCTGCAATCATTTTACTAAGCGCAACGCCTAGTTTTTCTGAAGCACCTTTATCCTTAGGTGCAACGGCCATAGAGATCACGGGATCTGGGAATACCATAGGCTCCAATGTCGCAGGATGATTAGGATCACAAAGCGTATGACCTGTCTGCACATTCTTCATACCTAAGACCGCCACAATATCACCAGCTTGTGCTGAATCTAGCTCTTCACGTGAATCCGCATGCATTTCAACAATACGACCAATTCGTTCTGTCTTGCCAGTATAAGTATTGAGAACGGTCATACCTTTATCGAGTTTGCCTGAATAAATACGGATAAACGTTAGCGCACCATAGCGGTCATCCATAATTTTGAATGCCAAAGCACGTAAAGGTTTATTGACATCTACTTCTGCAAATTCACCTGTCTCATTACCTTCCAGGTCAACTTCAGGTTGTGGCTTCACTTCCGTTGGGCTTGGTAGATAATCAACCACTGCATTTAATACTAATTGAACCCCTTTATTCTTGAAGGCTGACCCACAATAAGTGGGGAAGAAGTCAAGATTAATGGTGCCCTTGCGAATACACGCTTTGATGGTGTCCTCCGAGGGCTCTTCGCCTTCGAGGTATTTTTCCATGGCATCGTCATCTTGCTCTAACGCATTTTCAACTAGCTCTTCACGATACTTTTCTACATCGTCTACCATATCAGCTGGAATATCTTGAATTTCATATTTCATTGGATCGCCTGATCCATCCCACACCCATGCTTTGCGCGAGAGAAGATCAACCACACCGGTGAAGTTATCTTCACGGCCAATTGGGAGTGTCATAACTAATGGCTTTGCACCTAAGACATCTTTGATTTGCTCAACCACACGATAAAAATCTGCACCCAAACGATCAAGTTTGTTTACAAAAATAATGCGCGCAACTTCAGATTCGTTTGCATAACGCCAGTTTGTTTCTGACTGCGGCTCAACACCACCTGAACCACAAAATACTCCTACGCCACCATCGAGTACTTTTAACGAACGATAAACTTCAATTGTGAAGTCCACGTGTCCCGGTGTGTCAATAATATTGAGGCGGTGCCCATCCCACTCACAACTAGTGGCGGCTGATTGAATAGTGATTCCACGCTCTCGCTCCTGATCCATAAAGTCTGTGGTCGCTTCACCATCGTGAACCTCGCCAATTTTATGAATTTTTCCAGTTAAGCTGAGAATACGCTCTGTAGTAGTTGTCTTGCCTGCATCAACATGAGCAAAAATTCCAATATTTCGATAATTTGATAAATCTTTCATAATCGTTGTCTTTAAAAAATAAAATGAGAAACACTGAGAAGGGCATGCACGATCCCTGTGGCCGCGCGGATCATACTACAGTTAGATCTTGATTTCTAAAGACTTTATTGGGTATTTGGGTTTGCTAGGAGTATTATTTTCGCACCCACCAGCTATTTCAATATAATTGCCTTTTAAAACAATCACTTAAACCATAAATCAAGGCAAAAATATTCAGCTTTATTGATTCAATAACTGCACAGCCAAGCGTTCACGAAATTTGTATTCCACAGGCTGATTAATCATTACTGCAAAGGACCACCAAGCCTGATCTTTGTATAAGTACCCTGCATAAGTACTCACCCCATTAAGTGTACCTGATTTCGCCCAAATACCTTTGGTTTGTTCTGGAAGCATTGACCGATAGTTTTTAAAATTTTCCAGTATATCGATGAGCTGCTGAGCACTGAGTTGATTATTTCTCGACAGGCCAGAACCATCAATTAACAAATAATTTGTCCAAGCAAAATGCTCATTGATATATTCATCAACAACCATTTGTGCCTTTAGCAAAGTTGCTGGAGCCGCAAACTTTTCCGCACCCAACATCAAATACAACTGATTTGCGATAAAATTATTAGAATACAACAACATTGCACTCAAGACTTCTGACACATTTTTACTATTTTGATAGCTAAGAATTAAATCTGCTGTTTTGGGAACCAAGGCATTGTCTCGAACATCTCCAACACGGATGCCTTGCTCTGACAATTTAGCCGCAAATACTTGCGCAAAATACTCTGCGCTGCGAATTGCATCCAACAAATTAATTCGATGCTTTCCATCAGGCAACCCTTTTGCAAGCTTCTTTGCCATTGGAGTAATAGGCGTTTGTGGTTCTCCTGATGATATGACGCCGTTATTTATATTAACCTGGATAGTATTGAAATTGACTGCCAAAGCATTTGCCGGCGCGTCATAGGGATTATTTGACTTACCTCTTCCATGAAAATAAATATCAGGCTCAAAATATGTTTCATCCAAACCGATGCCCACTGCTTCGGTCAATCCAATTTCTTTTAACTGCTGAACAATAAGGTCTAGCTCTTCAGATACCAAAAAAGGATCGCCCAAACCTCGTACCCATAGCATGTTAGTTTGCTCATCTAAATAAAATTCTGTCTGGAAATGATGATCGCTATCCCAGTGATTAACTGAAGTAAGCGCTGTCATGATCTTTACGGTAGAGGCCGGAATAAAAAGTTGATCGGAATTTTTAGAATATTCAACTATCTCTTGTGCATTAATAACGAGTAGTGAGGATTGCGGCAATGAGTCCAGAGTCGCCAAAGGGTTTTCAGCAAATATAGATGAGCTATAGCCTAATATTAAGATTAAATATAAAAAATGATGTCGCATGTGAACTTCAGATAAACATGTATAATTTCCACTCATACTAAACTATTACGCATCAAACTTCAGACGCATTCATGCAACTTAATACCAGTAACAATTATGCTGATATATTTCTAAGCAATTCCGACTTGCTTGATGTACGCGCACCTATTGAATTTAAACAAGGAGCTTTCCCCAATGCGGCAAATCTACCCTTGCTGAATGATGATGAAAGAAGTCGTATAGGAATTTGCTATAAAAAACAAGGACAAGAAAAAGCGATAGAGCTAGGACATAAAATTGTTAGCGGCAATACTCGTCAAAAAAGATTAGAACAGTGGATTAACTATGCTAGAGAACATCAAAATAGTTACTTATATTGTTTACGTGGAGGCTTGCGCTCAAAAATAGCTCAACAATGGCTGGCTGAAGCCGAAATTGAAATAACACGCGTCGAAGGTGGTTACAAAGCATTAAGGAATTTTTTAATCAAACACATCGAAAGCGCAGATAGGGATTATAGTTTTACACTTGTTGGCGGTATGACAGGTTGCCAGAAAACTAAACTAGTTCGAACTATTGAAAATGGAATTGACTTAGAAGGAGCTGCCTATCACAGAGGCTCTAGCTTTGGTGCACATGCTTTGCCACAAAGTAGTCAGATTAATTTTGAGAACGTGCTCGCCATAGATCTTCTAAAGGCTGAACAATTAAAGCTTAAATCTCTGGTCTTAGAGGATGAAGGCAGATTCATTGGCAGCGTCGATATTCCTAAAAATATTTATAACAAAATGCGCACCTCATCAATAGTCGTCGTCGAAAGATCGCTAGAGGAACGCATACAACAATTATTACAAGAATATGTGATTGATATGAAAGCTGAGTTTTATGACGCTCATCAGAATCAAGACCAGGCTTTCCAAAGTTTTTCAGAGTACTTACTGAGCAGCCTTAATCGAATCAAAAAAAGATTGGGTCAGCAAAAGTGGAGTGAACTAAACTCCAAAATGGAAACAGCCTTAAGCATCCAACATGCAACTGATGACATCTTCTCACATCAATCATGGCTGGAACCATTGTTAACCGATTACTATGACCCAATGTATACATCTCAACTTAAAAACCGCGAAGAACTCATCGTCTTTCAAGGAAGTTATACAGAGTGTCAGCAATTTTTAAACGAACACGTATAATGCGCGCTCAAATTATTCAACACAGGCGAGAAATAATATGAACTGGAATATCTACCTTTCTGGCGAAATACATACTGATTGGCGTGACCAACTAAAAAAAGGCGCTGAAGATAATAAACTACCTGTGTCATTTTCCTCTGCAGTCACAAATCACGAAGCAAGTGATGCTGCTGGCGATATGCTTGGCCCACAAAGCGAAGGTTTTTGGCGTGATCATAAGTCGTCTAAAGTGAATGGCATTCGGACCAAAACCATGATTGAGATGTGCGATATTGCCGTCATCCGCTTTGGAGATAAATACAAACAATGGAATGCCGCTTTTGATGCTGGTTGTTGCGCAGCATTAGGCAAACCCTATATCACTTTGCATGATGAAAATATTATTCATCCATTGAAAGAAGTGGATGCAACCGCGATGGCTTGGGCGCAATCACCTAGCGAAGTAATAGAAATTCTTAAATATGTAACTGCACAAAATTAATCAACATAAATCGATTCAAGTTTATGTTTTGAAATGAATAAAATCGCAATTAAAAAAGGCTTAGATGCGATTGCATCACAAGACAAAGAGATTAATTGCGCTTTAAAGAAAATTGGCTACCCGAAAGATCGTCAGTGGCCCACCGGGTTTGAAACCTTCGTCTCAATCATCGTCAGCCAACAACTTTCCACCATAGCTGCTGATGCCATCCTTAACCGTGTACACACTCTACTTCCCGAACTCACTCCAGACAAATTATTATCCAAGCGCATAACGACTTTGCGCAAAGTAGGCTTATCAGAAAAAAAAGTTGAATACTTACGCGGCCTTTCCCTCGCTATAAAAAAAGGTGAATTCAGCCCGGATGCTTTAAAAGAAATGGATGACGAAACGGCGATTAAATCAATTTGCAATTTGCATGGTTTGGGCGAATGGAGTGCTGAAATTTATTTGATGTTTTCGCTTGGACGCAGAGATATTTTTCCTGCGAATGATCTTGCTTTACAAATCGCTTTGCAAAATTTAAAAAAACTAAAAGAAAAACCAAGCGCTAAAGTGGCTCGTAAGCTTGTAGAAAGTTGGGCACCTAACCGCAGCTACGGAAGTTTGTTTCTATGGCGATACTACCAAAAAACTAAAAGTACGGACTTTAGCCTTTAAGATAAACTAATCGGCTCAACGGGTGAGGGTAAATCACTGCTACCCATTAGATACTCATCTACCGCTCTTGCCGCTGAACGACCTTCAGCAATTGCCCAAACAATCAAGCTTTGTCCACGCTGCATATCGCCCGCGGTAAATACACCATCAACAGTAGTCATCCAGTTTTTATCGGCAATCACATTTCCACGCTTATCAAGCTCTACACCTAGTTGCTCTAACATGCCAGGCTGTTCAGGACCTAAAAAGCCCATCGCAAGCAATACCAAATCTGCACGAATTGATTCATGGCTACCAGGGACTTCTTCTAACCTTAGTTGGCCGCCATCGACTGACGCACGACCATCAATATTAGCCATCTGCATGCGGACTAATTCTAAGTTTGTAACATTTTGATTTTCGTCACCGACAAATCTTTTGGTTGAAACCGAATAGACTCGCTCAACACCTTCTTCATGTGCTGAAGCAGTTCTAAATATTCGTGGCCATTCAGGCCAAGGATTATTTTCTGCGCGGTGCGTTGGCGGCTTAGGCATAATCTCAAGTTGATGCACCGATAATGCACCTTGACGATTTGCAGTACCCAAACAGTCTGCACCTGTATCACCGCCACCAATGATGACAACATGTTTGCCTTCAGCCGAAATAAAATTATCTGATTTAGTGTCACCTTCACACAAACGATTTTGCATAGGCAAGTATTCCATCGCTTGATGAATGCCTTTTAACTCACGACCTTCAATCGGTAAGTCACGACGGTGACAAGCACCACCCGTTAAAATGATAGCATCAAAGTCATTACGTAAATCATCAACGGAAATATTAACGCCCACATGTGCATCTGTTTCAAATGTAACGCCTTCAGCTTCCATTTGTTGCATGCGACGATCTAGCACCTTCTTTTCCATTTTAAATTCTGGGATGCCGTAACGCATCAACCCACCAATGCGATCGTCTCGTTCATATAAGGTCACAGCATGCCCAGCACGAGCGAGTTGTTGCGCAGCTGCCATACCCGCAGGGCCTGATCCCACAATCGCAATCTTTTTCCCAGTTTTCTTTTCTGGAACTTGCGGTTGTATCCAACCTTCTTCCCAAGCTCTATTAATAATGGATAACTCTACAGCCTTAATATTAACGGGATCATCGTTAATCCCTAACACGCAAGAACCTTCGCAAGGAGCGGGGCAAAGTGTACCGGTAAACTCAGGGAAGTTATTAGTTGCATGCAGTCTTTCTATCGCGTCATGCCACTGTTCGCGATATACCAAGTCGTTCCATTCTGGAATCAAATTACCTAACGGACAACCTTGATGGCAAAAAGGAATACCACAATCCATGCAACGTGCAGCCTGTTCATTTAAATCTTCAGACTCCCACTTTGTCATTACTTGATCATAATCTTTCAAACGCTCATCGACAGGTCGATAAGGAATTTTGGAACGTTCAAATTCCATAAAGCCGGTTATTTTAGCCATGTGCTGCCTCCATTACCGCTTCATCCACGGACGTTCCTTCTGCCTTCGCACGCTTAATGGCTTCAAGCACACGCTTATAATCTTTTGGCATAACTTTTATAAATTGAGATTGATAACTCGCCCAATCATCTAGAATTTTTTGCGCAACAGTACTCTTAGTATATTCGACGTGTTTATTCAGCATCATCTTTAATGTTTTAACATCTTCTTCATCTTCGACTGACTCAAGTAATACCATGTCCTGATTGCAGTTGATATTAAATTTACTGTGGTCTTCTAAAACATAAGCGACACCACCAGACATACCTGCTGCAAAATTTCGTCCGGTTGAACCAATGACGACAATATTTCCACCCGTCATATATTCACAACAGTGATCGCCCACACCTTCAACTACGGCATTCACACCACTATTACGTACTGCAAAACGTTCTCCAGCTATACCACGAACATAAGCTTCACCCGAGGTTGCCCCATAGAAGCAAACGTTACCTACAATAATATTTTCTTCCGGCACAAATGAAGAATGTCTTGGAGGAAATACAATGATCTTGCCACCGGATAATCCCTTACCGAGATAATCATTAGAATCACCTTCCAATGTCATCGTGACACCTTTAGGCACAAAAGCACCAAAGCTCATACCAGCAGAACCATTAAAGTGTGCTCTCACAGTATCTTCTGGCAAGCCGTCACCACCATAACGTTTGGTTATGTTGTAACCGAGTATCGTACCAACACTACGATTAATATTGTGCACAGGTAAAATAATGTCGACTGGCTTTTTAGTTTCGATAGCATCTTTGCACTGAGGAACCAAAGTTGTCACATCTAATGATTGTTCAAGCCCGTGATCTTGCTCCTTAATACAATATAGTTCTGTACCTGCATGTGGTGTTGGTTTATGCAGGATGGCAGAGAAATCTAATCCCTTCGCTTTCCAATGATCGAGTGCTTTACGCGTATTTAATTTTTCAACCTGACCTATCATTTCATTCATAGTTCTAAAACCAAGTTGTGCCATTAATTCTCGCACTTCTTCTGCAATGAACTTAAAGAAGTTTTCTACAAACTCAGGTTGACCACCAAACTTCTTACGTAATTCTGGATTTTGCGTGGCGACACCGACAGGACATGTATTTAAGTGACACACACGCATCATGATGCAACCCATCACCACTAATGGTGCGGTTGAAAATCCATATTCTTCTGCGCCGAGTAATGCCGCAATAATCACATCACGACCCGTTTTCATTTGACCATCCGTTTGCACTACGATGCGATCGCGTAAACCATTCTGAACAAGGACTTGCTGAGTTTCAGCAACACCTAATTCCCAAGGCAAACCAGCATGCTTTAGTGAATTCATAGGAGATGCACCAGTACCACCGTCATAACCTGAGATTAAGACGACATCGGAATGAGCTTTTGCGACTCCGGCTGCTACTGTACCCACACCCACTTCAGCGACAAGCTTCACATGGACACGCGCTTCAGGGTTAGAATTCTTTAAGTCATGAATTAACTGCGCTAAATCTTCAATAGAGTAGATATCATGATGTGGAGGCGGAGAAATCAATCCCACGCCCGCAGTTGAGTGACGCACTTTAGCAACCCACGGATACACTTTTGTGCCAGGCAACTGACCACCCTCACCGGGTTTCGCACCTTGCGCCATCTTGATTTGAATATCATCTGCATTTACTAAGTATTCACTTGTGACACCAAAGCGACCCGAAGCAACCTGCTTAATCGCACTTCGACGCAAATCACCATTAGGATCTGGCGTGAAACGGTCAGGATCTTCACCACCCTCACCGGTGTTTGAACGTCCACCAATACGATTCATAGCAATGGCAAGTGTTTCATGCGCTTCTTGACTGATTGAGCCATAAGACATCGCACCGGTTGAAAAACGCTTCATGATTTTTTCAATCGGTTCGACTTCTTCGATTGGAATCGGCTCTTTTGCAAAGTTGAATTCGAACAAGCCACGTAGTGTGGCTAAGTTTTCATTTTGGTTATCAACTTTGTCTGTGTATTCTTTAAAGATATGGAACTGACCTGAACGTGTTGCGTGTTGCAACTTAAATACTGTTTCAGGATTAAATAAATGATACTCACCATCACGACGCCATTGATATTCCCCACCCCATTCAAGGTCAGGCTTCTTAGCGGGGCGTTCTGGATAAGCATTGTGATGTCGCACGCTGACTTCGGCCGCGACTTCCTCTAAACCTATCCCACCTATTCTTGAGGCTGTCCAAGTAAAGTATTGATCGACAAATTCTTTGTTTAGTCCGATAGCTTCAAATACCTGCGCACCACGGTAAGACTGCACAGCAGATATGCCCATCTTGGACATAATTTTAATTAAAGATTTATTAACACCTTTGATAAAGTTCTTAACGGCTTTGTCATGCTCCATTTCAGGAATATGCCCTTTACCAATTAAGTCACCAATAGATTCAAAGGCAAGGTATGGATTGACCGCACCCACTCCATAACCGATTAATACAGCAAAGTGATGCACTTCACGTGGCTCGCCAGATTCCAGCACCAAACCAACTTTAGTACGAGTACCGTTTCGTATGAGATGATGATGCACACCTGCTGTGGCCAATAAAGCCGGGATGGCTGCATGCTCTTGATCGACGCCACGATCAGAGAGAATAATATTAGTGTTGCCCGCTTCAATCGCTTGATCTACTTGCTTACAAACATCTTTTAATGCGCCATCTAAACCATCACCACCTTGTGCAACTGGATATAAGATTTTTACTGCTGCTGCTTTAATTCCTGGCAGATCGGCATCACGAATACGCGCCAACTCTTCATTTGTTAAAACTGGTGAAGAAATTTTTATTTGTCGGCAACTATCCGCGGTAGGCTCAAGTAAATTTTTCTCAGCACCGATGGTTGTTGCCACTTGCGTGACAAGTTCTTCTCGAATGCCATCCAAAGGTGGGTTGGTAACTTGGGCAAACAATTGCTTGAAATAATCGTACAAGAGTCTAGAACGATTTGATAACACTGCAAGCGCAGTATCTGTTCCCATAGAACCAATAGGCTCCATACCTTTTGCTGCTTTAGGTGCGACAAGCACGCGTAAATCTTCATGCGTGTAGCCGAAAGCTTGTTGGCGTTGCAATAAAGTCTCGTGATCTGAACCATGAATTTGCTTAGGATTTGGTAAGTTTTCAATTGGTATTATATGTTGTTTAAGCCAATCACCATAAGGATGCTCTTTCGCAAATTCTGTTTTTAATTCTTCATCATCGATTATGCGTCCTTGTTTGGTATCGACAAGGAAGATACGTCCGGGATGCAACCGATCTTTAATCACTACATCTTCTGGCGGTATATCTAACACACCGACTTCAGAAGCCATCACGACCATATCGTCTTTGGTCACATAGTAACGAGATGGACGTAATCCATTTCGATCTAGCACGGCTCCGATAACTTCTCCATCAGTAAATGCGACGGATGCCGGACCATCCCAAGGTTCCATTAAACTTGCGTGATACTCATAAAACGCTTTGCGTTCTTCCGACATGGTTTCATGTCCACTCCACGCTTCTGGAATCATCATTAATATTGCGTGAGCCAGAGGCCGACCACTCATATGCAAGAATTCCATGACATTGTCGAAAGTCGCTGAGTCACTACCGCCTTCAATGCATATTGGGAAAATCTTTTTTAGGTCATCGCCAAATAAATTTGATTCACATAATGATTCACGCGCACGCATCCAGTTAGCGTTACCGCGTACCGTATTAATTTCCCCGTTATGTGCCACATAACGAAACGGATGAGCAAGTTTCCACGCTGGAAAAGTATTAGTAGAAAATCTCTGATGCACCAATGCTAACGCTGATTCAAAATCTGGCTCTAATATGTCTGGGAACATTAACTCCAGTTGGGAAACTGTCAGCATACCTTTATATATAAAGGTTCGATAAGAAAGAGACGGCATGTAGAAACGATCTTTTTCGGACAAGTCAGAGTTTTGAACTTCATTCTCCACCAGTTTACGAATGACATAGAGTTTTCTTTCAAATGCAGCTTCATCTTTTACATCTGCACCGCGCCCGATAAAAATTTGCTTAAAGCTAGGCTCACCCATTTTTGCAGTGGGGCCCAAACTTGAGTCGTCAGTTGGAACATCGCGCCAACCTAAAATTACCTGGCCTTCTTGCTTAATAATGTTTTCAAATGTTTCCTGACATTGCTTTGTTTGATTAGCATCGTTTGGGAGAAAAACTAAAGCTGCACCGTAATGACCGAATTTAGGAAGATCAATATTGGATTCTTTACACACGCGGGTAAAAAATTTATGAGGCATTTGCAGCAACATGCCTACGCCGTCACCAGTATTCTCCTCACATCCACAGGCGCCACGATGAATAAGTTTTTTTAGAATCGTGAGTCCATTCTCAACGATTTGGTGAGACTGGCGACCTTTAATATCGGCGACGAACCCTACTCCACATGAGTCGTGTTCGTAATCAGGATCGTACAGGCCTTGGGCCGGTGGATAGTTACTCTGCATAAGGCTTCCGCATAGATTGTTTATGATTATTCCCTTATAAAATCACGACTTACGTGTTTAAGATCATGATGCGAAAGGGCCGCAAATTATAATGCAGGGGCGAATGCTGTAGCAAGCCATCGAAAGGAATAGCTTATACAAAAGCTCTCGGAATTAATTCAGGTAAAACAGGCACTTAAATGCTAGTTAGGTGGGCTAGTGTGATTTCACTTTTTGTTTGCCACAATTGGTGCATTTATATACAGTCACCAACTTGCCTTGTTTAGAGTCAAAATGATTATCTTTGACAATCCCCCATTTGTGATGACCATGCTGACCCAAGCCTAGTTTCTTTGCCTTGGGCCTTTTAAATGGAATTACATTAGAAGACATTAGTCACCGAACAGGTAATCACCAAAAGCAAGCCCGACACCAAAAAATCCGCCAGCAACCAAAATGAAAAAAATATACTTTGCCGCCACCAACTTAATAAGCATAGCTCGATCATTAGCCCAAAGAGTTTTTACACTGTTGAATCGATCAAGCAGATAGCCTACAACAAATCCAAGCGGCACAAAGACAATCAAATAAGGCGGCAACTCAGGGGATGAACCTATAAGAAATGCAATATACGCCGATAGCATATAAAAAAGTGTTGTAGTCAGTGAAAACATTCGATGAGAATAACATGCAGAAAAAAATAAGGTGCACGTATGTGCACCTTATTCAAAACTCTATTTGATTAAACTAATTGCAAATCTAATATACCTTCCATCTTTTCCGCAGTCTCAGATTTACCTGTACGACTATCACCTACTAAAGCGATGGTGACACTCTCAGACTTTGACGCCCCACCATTCCTGTCACGCTTTTCTGCCGCAATATCTTTAATCATTTCTATCATATGTTGCGCCAAACGTACGGGACCCTCTTGTTCGATTTCATCGCGGTTGGTAAAGCCACAGCGCTTTACATCCTGATCAGATACGTGCTCATAACATCCTGCCATCATTTGGCTATTTACAACTCCGACTCGCATTTCTTTTTTATCCACCAAATCTTCCATGGCATTAATAAAATCTTTTTCCAGAATTGTAAATTTTTCATGCAAGTCTGGATGTAAAACCGTGCCGTCTTTGTCTTCAAGCATTGGAAATGGGTTTGCCCAATAACTAATTTCTTTTTTACCTCGATGAGTTTGTGTACTACCCGCAGCCACTCGTTCACCTTTACGGAATTGTTCAATTGCATCCATGATTGGCATCTCAGTAAAGATTGTTTGCTCACCTTCGGCAATAATATTGAAATTATTGTTGTACATGAGACCATCAAGTTGGTGCCCGGTCATTACCTCATCAACTGTCGCGACAGGAACAATTTGTCTCGCATTTGAACCAGACTCTTTGTTGTAACCGACTTCTCTACCTATCATTTGCAACTTGGCATGTTCACTAAATCCATCTAAACAAGCAAACGCCCCTGTTTCAGTCCCATAAAAAATCGGTCGATTAATGCCATCTTCATCTTTTTCCAACACGGCACGCCCCATGTCATCAGCTTTAACTAACATCTCAGTGATATATGGCTCATTAGTTTCTTCATCAAAATGACACACATAACGTGTGCAACCGCAGTGAAGTGGTAAGTCACCTGCACGTATCGCAAGTACATTATGGAGCGTAAGAATCGGTTTCTTGCCATATCCGAAGTACTGGCATTCATCTAAACCTGGAACTAGGCCAACAAGTATTTCATTTTCCTCATCCCAGTAATACCCTAAATCATCCATGTTTGATGATGGACATCCAAAAACAAAAACGCCATCAGGTTTTCTGTTGCTTAAAATATCTTCGGCTTCGGCAAACGGAAATAAGTTTAATAAGCCAGCTTCAATTTCAATAAAGCCATTAGACTTATGCAGATAAGCCACGATTAACCAAGCACCTACACGCAATGGTACCGCGACCCAGTCCTCGGCGACAAATTCATCATGTTTAAATGGATTATGGTCTAATTCAAAGAAAGGATATGCACGTTTGTTTGCCGCAGTATGGTAATCCACACCTGTGCGAATATCGGCAGAAACGGTTAAAGGTACCGAAGATAGTGCAACATAGTCGGAGGGTAAGTTGAGGTAATGACCAGAAATTTCACCTGCTGTCACACTTGGAAATGCATCCGCTCCAGATGTTCGCCTTACACCTGTTTCAAGACCGACCTTGCTCATTAGGGCGCGACGTGTTTGAACAACCAATTCTGAAAGACTAGCCGCTTTCTTAGTCACTAGATCTTTAATTGTATCGGGAGTATGACCGCCCGTAATGACTTCGTTATGCAATCTAACTAGTCTTGAATAAGTAACATTGCGAAAATGATGGAACCCACCATCAATAAATTTAACAATTGCGATGTTGCGCTCTGCGATGCCCTCTTCCAATGGGTCAACAGACTCTAAAACTTTTAGAATATCTCGCGCACCTAAATCTTGTATAAATCGGATTTTACTTTGTACTTCTAATTGATTTTCTTTTCTGCTTCTTAAGTTGGAAATAAATTCCATCTTATATTTCTTTAAAAATCTAGAAAACGTTAAGCTTTTTAATAAATGTTCTGGCGTATTGCATCCTTCACGAATTTCAAGGACGTTTTGTGGATTAAATTGTAGCGAGACACTTGACTCAAGCATTTGTGGATTATTTGTCATGAGGTTATCCATTCTAGTGATAGAAATTTATTTTTATAATAAAAGAACTATACAGAATGTCTTCGAGTGATCGTTAAAAAAACTTATAAAAAATATTTTTTTTTTAAT
>JBCDBX010000012.1:0-32902 GCA_039182865.1 Pseudomonadota bacterium | reverse complement strand
GTAAGCAGATGAACACACCAAGCATGCCGTACATCACACCATTGTGTAACGCCGGTATCCCATACGTATCTCCGTTCTCGTCAAATCCCGCTCCGGGCGTTTGTGCTTTAGTGAGTGTATCGATAATGATCCCCACCCCTAATAGCACTAATCCCGTCCAGACCCATGGCCCGCCGGCTATGACA
Source organism: Pseudomonadota bacterium (assembly GCA_039182865.1). GTDB lineage: Bacteria > Pseudomonadota > Gammaproteobacteria > UBA4575 > UBA4575 > UBA1858. Next base: position 32,717 of record JBCDBX010000012.1, on the reverse strand, counting down.
CCAAACATCGCCGCCAATATTAATAACGGCGCTAAAAAATACCTGACATTTATTAAAAATTTCTTCATCGGTTCCTCCGTAAATATTTTAACTCTTGTACAAATAGAGAAATTCTATGTTCCAACTATATCAAAATAAGACGCTATTACCACTTCAATGTGTTATTTGAATATCTTTTGTCTTGTACATTTAGATGACAATGTTCTAAAATTGTTCTACTTTATTGAACAAATCGAGAACATAAAGTTAGACAAACTAGGTACAAGACGAACGCATTAAGAATGGAGACAAACGTCAACGATCCCAAGCACCCAATACAGGTGGTAGCACGCCGTACAGGATTAAGTGCGGATGTTGTGCGCGCCTGGGAGAGACGTTATCAGGCCATAGCACCACATCGTGCAGCCAATAACCGTCGATTATATACTGATTTGGATGTCGAAAAACTAACCTTACTAAGGAGAGCCACAGCTGCTGGAAGACGTATAGGTGACATAGCTAATCTAACCATTGAGGAACTTTATGCTTTAGTCGAAACCGATGAAACAGCGGCTGCACAAGCTCAAAATCTTCCTATCGAAAGACCCAATACTGGTTCAGTAATGGAACATTTCGAAGAATGCTTAGATGCGATTATCAAAATGAACTCAAGCGCTTTGAAATCAAGTTTGACTAAAGCGGCTAAAGCTTTGGGCATTCCATTCTTATTAGAAGACTTATTGCGCCCTTTGGTCGCATATATAAGAGATGAATGCCGACGCGGGAATATGCGTTTATCTCAAGAGAGAATGGCAACCTCGATGGTACGGTCTTATATGTGTACTTTGGCAGCCTCAGATAATAGTAACGAAACCAATCCTAGCGTTGTTGTTACAACCCCTCCTGGTCAATATTATGATTTGATTGCATTGCGAATGGCTGTCGCTGCAAATTCTTATGGATGGAATTCCGTATATTTAGGCACTGATTTACCGCCTGAAGAAATTGCTTACGCCTGCCAGCAAACTAATGCCTCAGCTGTGGCGTTAGGTATTGCACGTCCAGCAGATGATCCGCACTTACCCAATGCACTGCGACAATTAAAAGCAAATTTAAATAATTCAATAACATTAATAGTTTGCGGAAAAGCGGTATCAGGTTACACTGAAGTCACTGAAGAAATTAATGCTATTGTTGTTCAAACGATGGGGGAATTACGCTTAGAGTTAGATCGTTTGAGACGTCCTATTTCAGCTTTTCTTACTGACGCATAATATCTGTAACAATAAATAAATCATGAGTAGACCATCTAGCTTTAATTATGAAGATCTGATTTCCTGTGGTTTAGGAGAAATGTTTGGGCCTGGAAACGCGCAACTGCCGACTCCAAATATGCTCATGATAGATCGTGTAAAACACATAGCATCAGATGGCGGAAAATTTAATAAAGGTGAAATAGTTGCTGAATTAGATATAAATCCTGAGTTATGGTTTTTTAATTGTCACTTTCCAGGAGATCCTGTAATGCCGGGGTGCTTAGGTCTGGATGCAATGTGGCAACTAGTCGGATTTTATTTAGCTTGGAATGGAAACCTGGGCCGTGGCCGCGCCCTAGGCGTTGGTGAAGTTAAATTTTCTGGACAAGTCTTACCGACCGCAAACACGGTTACCTATAAAATAGACGTCAAGAAAATGATTACTCGCAGTGTCACACTAGGCATCGCAGATGGAATAATGATGGTAGACGATAGAGAGATTTATCATGCGAAAGATTTAAGAGTGGGGCTATTCACATCAACCGATGATTTTTAGATAAAAAAACAATAGGTTAATTATATTTCGCTGGAATATTTGATCTTGGTAAAATAATTAACCACAATAAGTATATCATTATTGCGTTAAACTCTAAACTAAGCGGTCAAATATACCTCTCAATCGCTAAAAAATGACAATTTGTCACAGTTCTAAAATGTGAGCTAAGTCACAGAATTATAATTCACACAGATTCTATAATCTAAAGCTATTGTCTTTTAATTACGATGATTAAAACAAATAGAAAAGGAGAGGAACCCATGAAGAGATTTAATATAGCGATATTATCTATCGCACTCCTACTATTAGCCTCAAGCGTTCACGCAGGTATAGTAGTCAACTTTGACGAGCCGGGATTAAATCCGGGTGATTTTGTCACTGGGGAAACAATTAACGACATAACATTTTCCGTCAGCATGCAAGGAAACACTGGTGGTGAACCACGTGAACTCATGCTTTACGACTCAGATTGTGTTGGGGCTGGTTGCTCTGGTGGAGATGATGATTTATCTACAGTTGGAAAGTCGTTTATGAAAGATGATGAACGAGTGGAGGGACCATTTGGAAATATCTTAATCATAAGTGAAGATAATGACGTAGGTGATCCAGATGATTCTCGATTTGGCGGTAAAATCTCCGGATCTTTTGGTGTTGATATCACTGCAATTACCATCGTCTACATAGATTTTGAAGAGTCTGGAAGCACACTCACTATGTTTAATGAGGGCATGGAGATTGTATCAGCAGTGATACCTTCCGTACCTAATGGTGAAATTTCAACAATTGGTTTCATGGGTGGGCTGTATGATGAATTTGAATTGGACTTAGTAGGTAGCGGCGGGATTGTAGAAATACATTACACTCCTGTGCCAATTCCTGCAGCGTTACCATTATTCATGGCAGGACTAGTTGGTTTAATGGGATTACGTAAGAAGAAATCAGCTTAAGCTGCGAAAGTAGTAATAAAAAAAAGGCCGCTTGATGCGGCCTTTTTTATTTTCGGTTATTGTATTTTAATGACTCAAGCTCCGGTCTACGATTTCAAATACATCTTTAGATAAGTCAGGCGCTGCTATAATTTGATGTAATGAAGCTTTCATTAATTCTTGACGTTGTTTATCGTACTTTTTCCAATCAATTAATGGCTTAACCAATCGTGCTGCGATTTGTGGATTAATAGTATTTAACTGAATAATTTTCTCCGCAAGAAATTCATAACCCGAACCATCTCTATTATGAAAAGCCGTGTGATTTAATAAAGAGAATACTCCAATCAACGAACGTACTTTATTGGGGTTTTTAATTGAAAAACATGGGTGATTCTCCAACTCTCTTACTTTTATCAATGCATCAGACTTACTTGAGCGTGCTTGCAAAGAAAACCATTTATCCATCACCAATGCATCATTTTCCCAACGTTGTGCAAATTCATTTAATGCATTTTCTCGAAATTCATGCTCGCTGTCATTAACGGCCTCAAGTACCGCCATTGTATCGGTCATGTTATTTGCATTTTTGAAAAGCGTTTGAGACAGACTCAAATATTCCTGCTTATTTAAAGTTTCTAAATAACCCAAACACACTGCAGCAAGTTTTCGCTTGCCCATATCATCAGCATTATATTGATATTCACTTTCTACTACATGATTATTATAAGTATCAAATAAAACAGTCTCTAAGGACGCAGCAATATTATTTCTCAATGCTTTTCGAGCATGATGTATTGCATCAACATCAATAGGATTTACAAAATCATTTAAATACATTTCGGTAGGCAGAATTAACATTTCTGCTAGAAAAGCGGGCTCAAGTGATCTATTAGATAGTGCAGATTTTAATGCAGCGATGAAAGGGCTTGCATCAGGTAGTGGTTTTTCTGACTGGATGGCCTTAATTGATTCCAATAAATAATCTATCGCAAAACGTTGACCCGCATCCCAACGATTAAACTCATCTAAATCGTGTGCCATCAAAAAAGCATAATCATCCCACGAGTAGGCGTAATTAAGTTTCACTGGAGCGGAAAAATTTTGCAAAAAAGAAGGCGTAGGTTTTACGCCAATGCTTTCAAAAATAAATTCCTGCTTTTCATCAACTAAGTTCAATATGATTGATGGTTCATAATTGTCGCTTTGACCGCGCAAACGTAATGGTATAGAACTACCATTATCGTCATAAAGTGACATCTTAATTGGTATTAACTGTGTTTTTGGATTCTTTTGGTTTTCATGCGTCGGGATTTCCTGTTGAAACCATAGTTTGTATTCTTTAGTTTTCGCATCCCATTCAGTTGTCACATTCACCGTTGGCGTGCCACTTTGAGAATACCAATTTAAGAAGTTTCCTAAATCAAAATCATTAGCATCAGACATTGCTGCTGCAAAATCATCAGTTGTGACAGCTTGACCATCATGTCGCTTAAAATACAAATCCATACCTTTACGAAAGCCGTCTTGTCCTAATAAGGTCTGATACATGCGTACCACTTCTGCACCTTTTCTATAGACTGTTAAAGTGTAGAAGTTATTAATCTCAACATAGAATGAAGGTCTGACGGAATGCGTCATGGGACCGCCATCTTCAGCAAATTGGTGAGCACGCAAATAGCGAACATCTTGTATTCTTTTAACAGCTCGTGAAGTTACATCAGATGTGAACTCTTCATCGCGGAAAACAGTTAGTCCTTCTTTTAAACTCAACTGAAACCAATCACGGCAAGTCACGCGATTACCTGTCCAGTTATGAAAATATTCATGGGCTATAACAGCTTCTATATGCATATAGTCATTGTCTGTTGCCGTTTCAGGACTTGCCAACACACAAGAAGAATTGAATACATTGAGCCCTTTATTCTCCATCGCACCCATATTGAAGTCGTCCACTGCAACAATCATATAAGTGTCCAAGTCATACTCAAGGCCAAATCTTTGTTCATCCCACTCCATAGCCTTTTTCAAGGAAGCAATGGCATGATCGCACTTATGCGCATTGTGTTCTTCAGTAAATATTTCGATACTGACTTTACGTCCACTGGCAGTGACAAACTCTGAAGCATTACATGCCAGGTCTCCTGCCACTAATGCAAATAGATAGCTTGGTTTAGGGTATGGGTCGTGCCATTCAACAAAATGCCTATCATCTTCCAACTCTCCTTTCGCTGTTCGGTCTCCATTTGAGAGCAAGATAGGAAATGACTTTTTATCCGCCTCAATCCGCACTGAAAACACAGCCATCACATCAGGACGATCTAAATAATAGGTAATTTTTCTAAACCCTTCGGCCTCACACTGTGTACAGTAATTGCCTGAAGATAGGTATAAGCCTTCAAGTGCAGTATTGTTGGCAGGATCAATCTCTACTTGTGTATTCAAGACAAAGTCTTGCGGAACACCTGGAATATTAAGAGTCTCTGCACAGAGCGAATAATCATTTTCAGTCAGTTCTTGGCCGTCTAATTTAACACCAATTAGTTTTAGCTGCTCACCATGCAACTCAAGTGGGGTATTGGGTACAGTTCCTTGATTAGCAGTGATATGTAGCTCAGCATAAACAACTGTTTTGTCGTTAAATAACTCAAAACGTAAGGATACTTTAGAAATTACATAGCGAGGCTTTTGGTAATCTTTAAGATATATTGCTTTTGGATTTCCTTCTTTCATCGCGGGTACTATTTTGATTGTTGAATGATTGCGTTAATATTCGCGCAGAATTTTAACGCATATGTTTAACTTTAATGTTTGATCTAAGACCTATCTATATCAATATTTCCGGCTATCGCTTCACACCTATTGAAGATCTTGAGGATACCTTAAATAAATTCAAGAGTATCTGTGCCAGCCTGGATATCATGGGCTCAATTTATCTTTCTGAGGAAGGTGTCAATATAGGGCTTTCGGGTAATATTTTAACTATTCAGACGTTCCTATCCAAGTTAAACAGAGATAGTCGTTTCTCTGAAATTCACTTTCATGAGCTTTACAGTCAAATAATGCCTTATCGCAAAATGACAGTGAAAACTAAGACAGAATTAGTTCCTATTGAGGACAACACACTTAAAGTGGGGGATTATGATCATCAATATCTCCCCCCTGCAGAGCTAAAGCGTTGGCTAGATGAAGGCAAAGATTTTGTATTACTAGATTTACGCAACAGCTTTGAATTCGACTTAGGCACTTTTGACCAAGCGACACATTTAGATCTACGCCGCTTTAGAAAATTACAAACTAAAGATAAAGAGATCAGCGAACTTCCAAAAGACAAGCCCATTGTCACATTTTGCACGGGCGGGATACGTTGTGAAAAAGCCGGACCCTATTTAGAAAAATTTGGTCTCAAGCAAATTTTTCAACTAGAAGGTGGAATTATTGAATATCTGAAACAAACGAAAGGCACTCACTGGCATGGAAATTGTTTTGTTTTCGATGATCGAGTCACAATCACAAAAGATTTAAAAGCCGAACATTATGATTTATGTATCGACTGCCAATGTATTCTTGAGGAAGATGAAACGGATTTTTGTAAACTCTGTATAGAGGAAAAGGCAAAAGAGAATGCCGCTGTTTGATTTTTGCTTTAATTTCACCAGTTCAAAATTCAGAGATAATGAACAAGCCATAATACAGCGCGCATTAAATAAAGATGTCACACATTTCTTTATGCCAGGATCCGATATAGATGACAGCCAATACGCTGTTGAACTTGCCGAGCAACATCAACAAGGTTTTTATGCAGGTGTTGGGGTACATCCTCATAACGCAAAAGCCTGGGAAGATGATAGTGAAAACATATTACGCAAACTTGCTAGCTCCAAGCGAGTCTTAGCTATTGGAGAAGCGGGTCTTGATTACAACCGCAATTTTTCATCCCAAGAGCAGCAAGAATTAGCATTTCGCCAACAAATTGAACTTGCGATCGAACTACAAATGCCATTGTTCTTACATGAGCGTGATGCACATAATGACTTTTATTCTATTATTCAAGAATACATAAATGACATAGGTCCAACAGCTGTTCACTGTTTTACGGGCAGTGAAGAGGCTTTACACCGATATATAGCTCTAGGTTTTTATATTGGGATTACAGGCTGGATTTGCGACGAACGTCGCGGTACTCATTTACACGAAATTGTTCAAGATATTCCCGAGAATCGTTTATTGATAGAGACAGATGCGCCTTATCTATTCCCACGTACTTTCCAACCACGCCCCAAGAGTATGTGTAATGAACCTTCGTATTTACCTCATATAGCTGAGCATATTGCGTATCATCGTGGGGATACATTTGAGCGCTTAAGTGTCTATACTATGCAAAACACATTACGTTTTTTTGGTATGGATTCATAACTACGGCATTAAATTATGAAAGTACAAAATACTATAGAAGAAAAAATCAAAAGTTCTCTAGCCCCTGACTATATCGAGGTACTTAATGAAAGTAATAATCATAATGTTCCTCCAGGTTCTGAATCTCATTTTAAGCTAACAATTGTCAGCGATAGTTTTGATGGGAAAATGCTTGTGGCAAGACATCGCATGATTAATTCTTTACTTAAAGAAGAGTTGGAAGGTCCTATCCACGCGCTCTCCATGCATACTTACACATCTTCCGAGTGGCAAGAGAAAAATCAGCAATCGCCCAAATCACCACCTTGTCTTGGCGGCGCTAAAAACTAACAACACTCCAATGATTAACATAGAATCACAAGAAGAAATCGTTCGCCGACTTTTAGAATTACGCGTTGAGCACAGAGATTTGGATGATGCGATTAAAGCGCTGGCAAATGCAGATTATGTCGACCAGATACAATTAAAACGCCTCAAAAAGAAAAAGCTTTCTATTAAAGATATGATACAAAAACTGGAAAGCGAATTAATACCTGACGTTGATGCATAAAGATCAAGTTATCGAAGATAAACCTTGCTGCATTTTTTCTTCTGTGATTGGAAATTCTATTTCAACGTCAAAGTGGTATTGTTGTCGTAACTTATCTAGATGATTTTCAAATTCTTTTTCATATAGCACAATAAATTTTATCTGCTCAATTCTTTGTGCTGCAGCAATAATTGACTCCAAACTGCTTAAACGATCTCTGAAGGTATGCTGATAATTAAATTCAGCCACAATCAAATCAATTTGCTTTTTTTTGAGTAAGGCTATGGCTTTGCGCATAGACGACTCTAAATAAACATCATAGCCATATTGCTTATATAAATTTCGAAAGTCGGGATAACCACCTAGTTCAATGATGGCGAGTAACTTTTTATTACTCATTTAATATCGATTAATTTGAATTGATTTATCTTCTAAACGACGAATTTCACCAGTATGAAATCCAAACTCACCTTTATTTCTATCATCAAAATAAAGTTTTAATGTTTCATTAATAATTGGAAATGAGAGATCAGACCAGGGAATGTCATGTTCATGCATGAATTCTGTCTCTAGGCTCTCTATACCAGGACTTGCTGAGCCTGCGATTACATCACCTTTAAACATCATATATACCTGACTGATATGAGGCAGGTTATAGATCGCATAAAGTTTTAGATTGTGAACTTTAGCCGTGGCTTCCTCAAACGTTTCGCGCAGCGCGGCTTCCTGCACTGTTTCACTGTTCTCCATAAATCCTGCAGGTAATGTCCAAGTGCCCAACCGTGGTTCGATAGCTCGTTTACACATTAGGATTCTATCTTCCCATTGCGCAATGCATCCTGCCACAATTTTAGGATTCTCATAAAAAATGGCACCACAGCTATTGCATGTATACCTTAGGCGATTATCGCCTTCAGGAATTTTGAATTCCATCTCGCTAGAACCACAGTGACTACAAAATTTCACAACTGCCTCCCTGGCAATTTTTCATTTAACTAAATTACTCACCTGTCGCTACAGGTCTAGAAGGATCTTTGATCCATTGGCTCCAAGAACCAATAAACACTTTCATTGGTGGCATGCCAGCGACTGCTTGGGCTAGCAAGTTATGGCAAGCCGTCACACCTGAACCACACATATTAACAACATCATCATGGGGGCGATCTTTTATCGCATTCTCAAATCGCTGTTTAATTGCCTCTGGTGCTTGCATTAAACCATCGCTTGCTAAGTTTCCTCCAAAAGGAAGGTTGGTCGCACCGGGAATATGTCCGGGAACGGGATCTGTGTTTTGATCTTTTGCCGTAAATCGATCAGCAGAGCGCGCGTCTATTAATGTAATTTTTCCTGCTTCTAGCTGGCTGCGCACGGTATCGATATCAACCAACCAATCCATGTTAGCTTCGCCAGAAAAATCGCTTTTAGGAAACTCGACAGTGTCTTGTGTTAGCGAGCAACCCTGCTCAGTCCATTTATCCAAGCCTCCATTTAGCACGGCTACTTTATTATGCCCAACCCAGCGCATCATCCACCACAAACGTGCCGCAAAAGCGCCATTCATATCATCATAGGCGATTACTTGAGTGTCATTACTCACACCCCAATCACAAAGTTGCTTGATAAAATGATCTGCATTGGGCAGTGGATGCCTGCCTGAAGTTGGTGACATTGCCGAGGATAATTGGGTATCCATATCCGCAAATTGCGCATTTGGAATATGCCCAGACTGATAACTTTTTAAGCCGCCTTGAGGGTCTTTTAGACTAAAACGGCAATCAAATATTCTGACTTTATCTTGATTAATAATTTCAGCTAACTCGTCAGCAGAAATAATAGTTGTGTAATCCATGTGAACCTCGAGGCTTAATAACTTAATAATTGTTTGTCAGGGTGAGCAAAATAATGAGAGCTACCCCTATAATTTGACGATACTTTAGCATAGTTCAAATTCAGTGCGCATAAGTGAATAAGATCCATCTATACATATTCAATATTGTCTTGGAAGCATTTATCTGGAGCATAAAAAAACCCCGCAATGCGGGGCTTTAAACAGATTAACTATTATGACCTTATGATTTTGTACGGCGCGACAATCCAACAAGCCCAACCAACGCAGACCCCATCAACCAAACTGCTGCAGGTACAGGTACAGGGGTAAATATCGCATATGTGATTTGAGGGTCAGTACTGGTGTCAAAGTTGATATCTTCCGGACCCTCGCTCGACGCACCATCGGTTAAGCCCGATGAATCACTGAAGTTAAAATACTCCATGAGAATAACGCCACTATCGTTTAATGCATAAGGTATCCAAATATCACATCTATTGAATGGATTGGCTTCACAGCCATTTGTTAATGTTGGATCTGAATCAAAATCCCCTAAAGGACCATCTAGAAATACTTGTTGAATTAATGACGCTGCAGCATTCTGGGCAAGCGCTAAGAATTGAAACTCAAAATCGGAAACTTCATCGCAACCGCTGTAGAGATTTGCACAGGAATTATCTCCAAAACGTACGTTATAAACATCGAAGCCTACTGTCACACCATTTGCACAATTGAGCTGGTCACAATCTAGGAAATGTGTGACTGCTTGAGCCTATTAAGATAAAAATCCAAATTAAAAAAATAACGACAGGATCCCTAACCTAGATTTCATAATTTCTCCCTTAAAATTTTTAGTCAATACTAATTAATACGGCTTTATTGTTTAGTTTATAAATTCTAGTATAGCGACTTTCAACGAAATAGAAATAGGGTTAAAACAATATGAAGTAAATATTAATTACTCTATTATTAATAGTGTTTATTTATATAAGTGGCAAGAATATAACTCACTGAATAAACATGTTTTACTTACTTCATTCACTTAACGACGTTTACTTCGATTACGATATGATTTCATGCTAGGCACTAAATCCGAATAAGGGATCTCATCCAATGTTTTATAATATGATTCTGCGCCATTAATGAGCTGCCCTATATTATTTATATTCTTAGTATCAGCCGCATTACTAATTCGTGCTTGTAAACCTAGTAGGCCACCGAATTGAATTTTCATCCAGACACCATATGGCACTTGAGTGAGGTCATCCTCATAATCGAAGGCATCTAGCCCCACCTGTTTAAACTCATCGTGAACAAGATGGCATTTTTTACACATAACTTCAGAGTGACATTCAATATCTGGTCCGGCACGACGCGTTACTAATTCACCATACTCACAGGCAAATTCATTGGAAACCTGAGTAACCGCAAACACACAAGAACGATTGATTATTTGTTCACTCATAGAAACTTACTCTTCTTTTTGTAATGAGACGATGCAACTCAAATCTTCATTACCTCTGACTGGCTCCGAAAAAAACCGGCCTTGGAGAATATTTTTTCCGAAACAAATCTTTTTAAGTAACTCTACTGCTGGCGCAGGAGCACTCACATAAACATCATAATTCGACAAATCATCATAAGAACCTAAAGTTTCACGCATACTAAGCTCAACGATTTCGCATCCCGCTTGTGGATTTTCCATTAAACCCGCCATTGTTTTATCTAATGAAATGCCACTATAAGTGAAATCATCCAATGCATCGTGCCAAGAACGACATAGATTATGCATGTACAAACCGTCTTCGCCACAAGACATCCATATCAAATGGATTGCCAAGTCTTGTTCTTGTGCCGTGATATGCTCCAGCAAACTCTTAATTGCAGCAAACCCAGTATCAAAAGCAAATAGTATTATCGGTCTTTGTGCATGTTCATCAAAAACAAAATTCCCAAAAGGCCCTTCAATTTCCAGAGTGTCGCCTAGTCTCATATGCTGAGCTATTTGCTGTGAAATCTGATCTTGCTCACTGGTACGCAAATGCAATTCAATTAAACGATCTTCACATGGGCAACTTGCAATGGCTAAATTTATATCACCAAGACTTTCAATATTAATCTTTATGTATTGGCCCGCTAAAAATCGTAAGCGTTTAGTCCTTGGGGTTTGAACTATGATTCGGAGTATATCTCTTGCAATCTCCTCAACCTTACGCACTTTTACTTGAATTTTTTGTGCAGGAATATCTTCAGCACTCCCTGCAACATTTGCTTCAATTTGACTATTTTCACTCAGTGTACAAACACACGTGAGTATGCTTCCTTGCAATTTATCTGCCTCAGGAATGACAAATTCGCGCGCTTTAATTTCTTTCACTTCTCCACTAATTAACTTCGCTTGGCAAATACCACACGTTCCGCCACTGCAGCCATAATTTAATGGTACACCTGAACGTATCGCAGCCTCTAGAATTGTTTCGTTTTCTTTGACGATAAATTGATAATTAGTATTGGAAAGGGATGCTGTATATATCATTGCATTAAATGATGTATTGGTTCATTTCAGTAGAAGTAAACTACCATCTATTACGAGATTGATTTGAATTTAGTCTAATTCAAATTAGTATTCTCAGCTATGCGTATTTTTACATTTCGAAATTTTCGAATATTGTTTTTGTTAGCAATTCTTGGTGTCGTCGCCTTCTCAGCAAAAAATCAGCAACTTGTTACCCAGGGTTGGTATAAACCATTAGATATTGTTGTCTATCCTATAAACCCCAATAACAGTCTGATTGTACAACAATATATTGATTCTCTTAATAACTATAGCTTTCAAGAAATAGATAAATTTGTTTCACGTGAATCAAAAAAATATAACATCATCACTTCTCGGCCAACACGCACAAGACTAGGACAAACATTAACTGAACTACCACCAACTGCCCCTCCACCAGGAAGCAATATTCTTACCAATGCGTTTTGGAGCCTGAAATTACGCTTTTGGATTTGGCAACATGCACCTGATGAGGCCGATGATGATTTTTTAGTACGAATGTTTGTGCTTTATCATGACCCGAAAAAATTTGGAAAGTTGGAGCATTCTGTAGGATTACAAAAAGGCTTAGTCGGAATCGTCAATGCTTATGGAGTAAAGTCTCAAGCCTCACAAAATAATATGGTCATTGTGCATGAATTTTTTCATACTGTTGGTGCTTCAGATAAATATGGTGCCAATGGTCATCCTGTTATCCCCAATGGATTGGGAGATCCGAATAAATCACCAAGATACCCCCAATCAAAAGCAGAAATAATGGCCGGAAGGAAAGCTATTTCGGCAAACACTTCAAAAATGCCAACTAGTTTTAAAGAAATGATTGTGGGAGAAAAAACAGCACAGGAAATTGGTTGGTTAAATCCACTATAATCACTTACATGCGCTCATGCTACTAGGAAATAAAATCCTATTTCACTAGTGATGGCTCAAGTATAAAGGAGCTGATGCATCCAGATCATCAGGATGTAAAAAATCAAAGCTTTGCAGAAGCAATTATCCCTACTGGTGTATAAACTGAATTACATCTGCATCAAAACACTGAAGAACTATATTTTATTCTTGCTGGTATAGGTGACATGATGCTTGGCAAAGAAACTTTTAAAGTTAATTTTGGAGATACTATTTGTATTCCTCGTGACACCCCGCATTGCATTTATAATTATGGTGCTGAGGATCTGTAATTTATATGTGCTTGCAGCCCAGCATACTCCCACAAGGATAGAGTACTTCTATAATATAAATTTTAGAATCTCGCTTGTTTTAATATTTATCCCATCTAAATACATCTTGTGAACAAACAGATTAATTTAAACGAGCTAACCAAAGCTTCGTCTTTGAAAATAGGTGTCATCTCAGACACTCATAATTATGTGGATGAAGAAGTGCTAGAAACGCTAACGGGCTGTGATGCAATCTTGCACGCTGGAGACATAGGAGATGAAAACGTGATTAATTCCCTAAAGAAATGCTCTGACCATGTTTTTTGTGTGCGTGGAAATAATGATGTGGAAGAAAAATGGCCGCAAACTGATATTCAAGCATTGGAATTAATTCCGGATAATATTGAGCTAGAGTTTAACGATCAAAAAATTGCAGTTACACATGGTCATCAGTTTTATAAAGTTGAAGTACGGCATGATAAATTACGCGCGCAGTTTCCGGATGCCGATATTATTGTTTATGGCCATAGCCATATCATTGTTTGCGATCAGGAAGAAAAACCTTGGGTGATCAATCCGGGCGCGGGTGGTAAAACACGCACCAAAGGTGGTGCGACCTGTATGATTCTGAGTTATCAGAATAAGCAATGGGAATTTGAAAACTTTCGCGCCCAGCAAAGCTAGTGAAGATGTCCTTGTATGATCTCTCCTTCCGGGTGCAACAGAGATAAATATTCAATCTTATTTTTAAACTCAACCGCCACACCATGGTAGCGATCTGCGCCGTCTATACTAAATTCAAAAGCATAAAAACGACGCAATGCGAGACGACCATTCTTTCTGGCCGGAAATATTTTCTTGAGATGTATTGATTGATCAAGCATCTGCACATTGTTTTCCAGGCAGAAAACATGGCACCGCTTTGTTGCTAACTCGCGTGACCTAAATCCATCCATCCAAAGCCATACAAGCAACGCAATAATGGCAAGAAAGATGAAAACATCCAATGTTTTATCTAGTCGAGGGCTGTAAAAATATTGTCGCGAATTTCGTCAACTTTACCGATACCCTCAACACGCACATAACTAGGTGCAGCGGCTTCACTACTATCGGCCCATGATGAATAGTAGTTGATTAAAGGTGCTGTCTGCTCATGATAAACACGTAGACGTTCGCGTACCGTTTCTTCCTGATCATCTTCTCGCTGAATCAAATCTTCTCCAGTCTCATCATCCTTACCTTCAACTTTTGGAGGATTGTAAATCACATGATAAGTACGACCCGATTCTAAATGAACTCGACGTCCACCCATACGCTTAATGATTTCTTCATCATCAACATCAATTTCGACAACATAATCAATATTCACACCTTGGGTTTTCAATGCTTCTGCTTGCGCCAAAGTGCGAGGGAAACCATCGAATAAAAATCCATTAGCGCAATCGTCCTGTTGAATTCTTTCTTTCACTAACCCTAGGATAATATCGTCAGAAACCAATCCACCTGACTCCATCACCTTCTTTGCTTCCAATCCTAATGGTGTTCCCTCTTTCACCGCCGCTCGCAACATATCACCTGTTGAAATTTGAGGAATGCTGTAACGTTCCTTAATGTAATTGGCTTGTGTTCCTTTTCCGGCTCCAGGCCCACCTAATAAAATTGCACGCATTGAATTATTCTCCTTACTCTTTATCATAGATGTTAGTGGCGCGTATTCTGACACACAATAACGCTTCAACCTACTGTATTAATCTGGCTTAATGGCGTATCAGCGCCATCGATACCATAAGCGTGATTCATACTTTTCATGATGATTTATCAATTTGTTTAGAGGGATAGAAATGAGCAAGAAAAATGCTTTTTATGCGCAATCAGGCGGCGTGACTTCGGTGATTAATGCGACTGCTTGTGGGGTGATACAAACCGCCAGAAAACACAAAGACAAAATTGGCAAAGTCTATGCTGGAAGAAACGGTATTATCGGAGCACTAACAGAAGACCTGATTGACACCTCGAAAGAATCTGCGCGCAACATCGCTGCACTAAGACATACGCCTTCAGGTGCTTTTGGTTCTTGCCGCTACAAACTAAAAAGCATTGAGGAAAATCGTGCGCAATATGAACGACTGATCGAAGTATTCAAAGCACATAATATTGGTTACTTTTTTTATAACGGTGGTGGAGACTCTCAAGACACTTCTCACAAAGTATCCCAGCTAAGTAAAAAAATGGGCTATCCGATTCAGTGTATCGGGATACCTAAAACAGTCGATAATGACTTACCTATTACCGATAACTGTCCGGGCTTTGGATCTGTGGCCAAGTATGTGGCTGTCTCCATTCGAGAAGCCGGTTTTGATGTGGCTTCAATGGCAAAAACCTCGACTAAAGTTTTCGTTATGGAAGTGATGGGTCGTCACGCAGGTTGGATAGCGGCAGCTGGCGGTTTAGCTGCCGAAAAAGAAGGCGATGCACCCCATATTATATTGTTCCCAGAGGTACCCTTTAAAAAAACCGCTTTTATGAAACGCGTTAAGCAGTGTGTTCGAGATTATGGGTACTGTGCCATTGTTGTCTCGGAAGGTGCCGCTTATAAAGATGGAACATTCTTAGCGGATGCAGGTGGTGTTGATGCATTTGGTCATAAACAATTAGGTGGCGTGGCACCCGTTGTAGCACAAATGGTTAAAGATGAAACTGGTTACAAATATCACTGGGCGGTTGCAGATTATCTACAACGTGCAGCAAGACATATCGCCTCCAAAACTGATGTCGATCAAGCTTATGCAGTAGGTAAAGCCGCAGTAGAATTCGCCTTAAAAGGTAAAACCGCTGTGATGCCAACAATTGTCAGAACCTCAAGCAAGCCTTATAGATGGAAGATTGGACAAGCGTCTTTGGCACGTGTCGCTAATGTCGAAAAAATGATGCCCCCTAGTTACATTACTAAAGATGGGTTCGGGATTACTCAGCGCTGTCGCAATTACCTATCACCCTTAATCCAAGGTGAAGACTATCCACCTTATAAAAATGGACTACCGCATTATGTTGAGCTCAAAAATGTTGCAGTTAAGAAAAAACTTAAATTTGATTTCAAGTTATAACACGTGAGTCAAATTGATGATTTAGTGCAGCAAGAAAAAGCAAATATTCTTGCTGAAACTGCTAAAGCTCCATGGAAAGAACTGGAAAGATTTTATGCGCAAGGAAAACTGATCCTGGTGTGTGACGGCTTAGATTTAGTTGAAGTCGCCTATGAATTTTCTACTGACAACACAGATAAAACCCAGCAGTGGATCGACTCAGGCAAACTATTACGCGACTTTAATAAACAAGCTAATGAGTTTGTTCAAAGTGATGCTAAACTATGGTGTGTGGTAATCAAGCCCTGGATTCTAATCCAACATGATAAAAGTCACGTGCTAAAAGAATGACTTCGACATGTCATTTCAATCTTCATTGCCTGATCGTTAATTGTCCTTGCGCATGCGTTAAAGAAAGATTGCGTAAAAATGAC
Source organism: Pseudomonadota bacterium (assembly GCA_039182865.1). Classification (GTDB taxonomy): domain Bacteria; phylum Pseudomonadota; class Gammaproteobacteria; order UBA4575; family UBA4575; genus UBA1858. The sequence continues at coordinate 15,996 of JBCDBX010000012.1, read as the reverse complement.
ATACCTAAAAGCACTTCCTCACCATGCATGCCGGGATTAATATTAGCCCGGACATCATGCAATACGATATCCCCCACGCTGATTCTATCGAGTACTGTTTCATAAACTGTGACATTTCCATTTGCCGTCATGGCAATGCCTGGGGTTCCTTTAGTTAATCCTATTTTATTGGCTAGCCTTTCAGGGATTGATACAAAACTTGCACCAGTATCGACAAGAAAAACAACTTTATGACTATTGATCTCGCCACTTGCAATATAGTGACCGTGCCGACTGCTGTTTAATACAACCTCTTTTGTCCCATCACCTAAAATGCTGGTATTAACATTTTGATTTGGATTGTATTGTTTATCCAAGATTTTAGAAAAAAATAAAGTAAGTAATCCAAGAATTACAATCCATGACAAGCCAATCATCCACTTGCCTGCACTAGAACTAAAATCTTGTTTACTCATTTATTTTTTAACTTAAGAAACTTTAATCTGCCTTAGCTGTTGAGCCGCATCCTCAGGGCTTACTGTACTGACAAACAATCCTGAACCGAGTTCAAATCCAGTAGGAATACTGGTTCTTGGACAAATTTCTAAATGCCATACATAGCTTTGGCGACAGTCTTGCCATTCTATTGAATGCGGTAAAGAATGCATAAAGAAATTGTATTGCACACCGCCTAGCACTTCATTAAGCCTTTGCATTGTGTGTTTCAATACTGTTGCAAAGTCATTTAGATGTTCATCTTGAATATCTAAAAAATCTGCTTGATCTATCAGAGGTAAAATTTGCACTTCCCATTCAAAACGACTAGCGAATGGTTTGATTGCTATAAAGTATTTTCCTCGCTCGATGATGTACTGACCAACATCAATTTTTCGACGTACCTCGCCAGATTCACGATCATAAATAGTCGCTTCAAATGTTAGCGCTTCATCAACAAGTGTATGAAAAATATTTTGATTATATTTTTGAAAATACTGTCGCGTGTAGCTCAGTTCATTGACAACATTTTCTGGTACGACCGGCATCGCGACAATCTGGCTATGTGAATGAGCAATACTTGCACCAGCTGCTGCACCAAAATTTTTAAACACCAATACGTATTTAATTCGTTTATCACTAGCATAAATTTCCTGCATGCGATTTCGAAACATCGCAAACATGCCTTCAATATGTTCCACATCCATTTCGCTCACTTGAATACCATGATTGGGATGATCGATAACAACTTCATGTCTCCCATAGCCATCAATCACTTTTTGTAATCCAAAATTAAGTGCTGATCCGCTTTGCTGGGGGCTCAATACAGGAAATAAGTTTTCTACAACTCTCACTTTCCATTCAGTGTCATTTGGCCAGGCCGCTATCGTTGGTGGAGTTTTATCCTCATTCCCAACACAAAAAGGACATGTTTCAACACGTTCACGAGTATCACGCTCAACGGGTGCTTCTTCTTTACGTGGACGTAAGCCTCTGGCAGTTGAAACTAAAACAGATTCAGAAGGGACAATTGGATTAATACGTATTTCACGAAGTCCTTGCTGCGATTTTGTCATTCCTTTTTTCCATGAGTTATGGTTCTCTGAATGAGCAAAGTAAAGTAGTCATCGTGAGAAAGCTATCTCTCATTAATAATACATTCATCCCAAAATAAAACTTCTGCTTAGCTGATCTACATCAAGGCTGCAATTGCTCAATTTCCCTAGTATCCCTTGCACTGATTGGTAGAAATTCGTTCCGATTTTCATTCTTAAAGCACGTTACTAGTTTTGGAGACTATTTATGCTTATCGTTGAATTAAGTCATTGGTATTACTACTAATTCGTTTAGATACTCTCATTAGGAGTTATTTAAGGTTATCGACAGAAAGCTTCATTTGAAGCTCATTCACAAGTCAAATTTTTCAATTCATATCGGGAAATTTGGCTTGTGATTTTTACTCAGAAGATCATATACTTCGCGCTCCTAAAAATTTAGAATTTCGTTAAAACTAATTAAAATTATGGAGATTTTCGATGGGCCTATTTGGATTTGGCAGCAAAAAAGAAAAAACTGCCGCAGCTGGGAAAAATGATCCCTTCACACTAAGCGGACCTGCAAACGCAGCCAGTGCAAAATGCATAATGACGGCCGGCATACGTGGCGTAGCGTTAGAAGCTAATCTATCTGGTGATGGCGAAGTAACAATGACGCATGGACCTGTCACGATAAGTGGTGAAAATGCTATCGAAACGTATTTAGATATTAAAGGAGAAGGAATGCCTCTCAAGCCCAAGAAAGCTCGACATCTTGGAGATCAGAACCGATGGATTGAAGTGGCTTCTCAGTTGCTAGATCAAGGTAATAAAGTTGATCAAGTCTTAAATAAAATGAATGACATTCTAGGTTCACAAGATTTTCTTGTAGGGCCTTTAACGCTTGCGGACTCAGTTGTTGCAGGGAGCATTCTCACACTTAAGAAAAACGGTAACTTACCTTCTGGCTTAAGTAATGTTGATGCATGGCTTGCACGAGTCGAAGATAAAATACCTGAAAGTCTTCGCGCCAATGTAATGAGCCAAGTAAATTAATAGGGAGAGATTATGACGGACTTATTTGATCAAAGAGCAGTAGCCGATGCCGGAGCGGGTGATTATGGACTTTCCGGCGACATGAAAAAAACTCAGTATGTCTTACAGCTATTAGGTGCTCCCTATTGCCCTGAGACATTAAAGTGCATTTTGGCAGCCGCCGAACAAGGCATGGAAATGAATTGCGGATCCTTAGAAACATCTGATTTGGACTCAGCTGATTTTGCTGCCGTTTCTGATTTTTGTATGGCGCCAGCACTTAAAGAAAATGACTACTTTACTGCCGGCACTAAAGCGATTACTGAATATATTAACGCGCGTGGCTTAGGCGTATCACTTATTCCTAAAAATGTAACACTAGCAGCAGAACAAGAAACATGGATTGATAAATCTCGAGCATGCTCTGATTCTGTAGTTGTGCTTCTGGGCGATATCACTGGTCAAGGTGGTGATAGTGCTTCTGCAAGATCACAACTTGAGCCTATGCTTGATGAGTTAAATGAACAATTAGGTAAAGACAAATATATTGTCGGAAAAAATTATTCGCTAGCTGATCTCCATTGGACAGCTGTTGTGCATTTAATCAGTCTATCTTCTGCAGCAGACTTGATTGACTCACGCAGCAACATTAAAAGCTGGATAATCGGTATCCTCGACAAGAAAAGTAACTGTGGTCAATCATTAAAAGCAGCTTCACTTCTACCAACTGTAGAAGACATCAAAGCTAATAAATTAAACAATGTGGTCATTGATGATTTTTAAATCATCTTAATCTTTTATTACATTTAAGCCTCCTATTGGAGGCTTATTGTTGCCTGTTCGAAATTGATATCTTCTAAAATAGAATTCACATCAATGTAATCTGGAGCAATATGGCTATAATGCCCATCTTTCATATAGAGAAATCCAGGGAAAGAATTAAGTCCTAATTGACGCGCGATTTTTAATTCATTAGACAGTTCATTATTAGTTTCTATGCTACCCAAGTCATTACAAAACTGCTGTTCATTTAACTCTAATTCTTTTGCCAGCTCGATTAAGGTTTCATGCTCTGATGGGTTTTTTGACTCGAGGTAATAAGCCTTTTGAATCATATAAGTCATTAATTCATCATATTCCGCACCCTGTTTTCTTGCGGCAATCACTGCACGACATGCTGGATAGGTACTGCGACGCGGTAGACAGTTTTTCCAGAAGTCATAGTTAAAATTTGTAGCTGGAATTTCTTTTTGTATGCGTTTCCAATTATTAATAATATAGTCACGCATAGTTTGTGACATAGGCTTATCACTATCGGGCGCCAAACCTCCTAACAATCGTATTAATTCAATATCATTTGGTAACCTTGCTGTTAGCTCGTTGTATATTGGCCTGAATGCCCAACACCAACTACACATCGGGTCGTGCACATAATAAAGTTTTGTAGTCATATATTTGTAAAGATTCGAATCAACATCATACAATGAATTATAATTTACATTTTGATTTCAACCGCTCATTTATCTTAATTATTCTAGAAGCGTGATTAATCGAAATTAACTTTTAAAGGGTTTTTATGGGAATTACAATTAACTGGTTTATATATGCCTTAATTAGCATGTTGAGTTTTTCTGGTATGGCACTTGTCCTGAAAAAGTTAACCTATACCCTGCCTACTTCACTAATTCTTGTTTACCTGTTTATTTTTTCTTCTGTCATGTTTATCTCATACCAAGTAAAGATTTCTGGCGACTTAAAAATTAATTTGTCTGCCATATTTTGGCTGTTACTAGCTGCAGGCTTGGCATTCGTCGCTAATATATTTGACCTAGAAGCATTGAAGCACGCACCTAATGTCGGATTCGCCTCAGCCGTTAAAGCAGGTCAAATACTTGTGATAACACTAGCTGCTTTATATTTATTTGAAGACCAGAAAATTACCTGGATTGGTGTAGTGGGGGTACTTTTAATCTTTAGCGGGATTTGCCTGCTAGCAACACAAAAATAATACTCATAACAATATGCCAATACTTATTTTATTTTTAGCTATTCTAGCCGCCATTCTTTTTTGGTACATACGAAATCGTCTAAAATCGGCTAGGATCAATAGGATATCCCACAGACCTCTAAGTATCGAATGGATTACTATACTTAGTACGAATGTGCGCATCTATCCGTTACTTAATGATGTACTGAAAAATGAATTACATGGCTATATCAATATCTTCTTAGATGAAAAAATATTCTATGGTCGTGATGGCATAGAAATAAACGATGAAATCCGCCTGACAGTGGCTGGCAATGCATGTTTGCTGCTTTTACAAGGTATGAAAAATACCTTTCCAGGATTTACTTCCATTTTGATTTATCCAGATACTTACGTTGCTCACCAAACTAAGCAGGAAAGCGGTTTGTCTACTAATGAAGTCAGTGCCCGTGCAGGTGAATCATGGATGCGCGGACCAGTTATTTTATCCTGGGCCGACGTAGTGCGCGGTATCAAGCACCCGGGTGATGGTCATAATGTTGTCATACATGAATTTGCTCACAAGCTTGATGAGCAAGACGGGGTAATGGATGGCTTACCTGTTCTTAGAGATAAGTCACAATATGCAGAATGGGCAAAAGTGCTAAATGCTGAATATGTATCTCTGCAAGAAAGAGTTAAACATGGCACTAATAAGGTCATTGACTCATATGGCGCGGTTTCACCACCAGAATTTTTTGCTGTTGTAACTGAATCTTTTTTTGAAAAACCAATCCTAATGAAGCACAGGCTCCCAAAATTATATGAGCAATTAGAGAAGTTTTATAATATCGACCCTGCCTCATGGCATCACAAAAAGTGAGACTCTATATGAAAAAAAATATCATTCTAGTATTAACCCTTAGTTCTATTTTATATGCTTGTGGTCGAGAATCTGAGGAAAAAGAATCAGAAAGTAAAATCATTAATTTACCAATGGAAATATTAGATAAAGCCAAAATTGTTGAGGATGCTTTTGAGAATTTCAGATAATTAAATATGCGAAGTCATCGAATTATTTGCAATTTATTAGATAGCACCATCCGCAAGCGATGTAATAATTTTTAGCTTACTAAGGTCATTAGTGAAGCTAAACTCAAACAAATTTTATGAAAAACTTTCTTATTGCTTTATTTCTAAGCACTATATTTTTTGCGCCAGTGGTTTTATCAGAAACTGCAATATTCGCAGGAGGATGCTTCTGGTGTATGGAGGCTGATTTTGAGAAGCTTGAAGGTGTCAATGAGGTAATTTCAGGCTTCACGGGTGGCACTCTTGAAAAGCCGACTTATTCAGGTAATCACAAAGGTCACTACGAAGCTGTTGAAGTTAGTTATGATCCGACCGTTGTAAGTTATCAGCAATTACTCGACTATTTTTGGAAACAAATCGACCCATTTGATGACGAAGGACAATTTTGCGACAAAGGCTTTAGTTATCTAAGCGCTATATTTGTTGCCAACATGTCCGAGAGAAAACTTGCTGAACAATCAAAATCAAAAGTGCAAGCACAATTCCCACAGCAAAAAGTTATAACACCTGTATTAGATGCAACTATTTTTTATCCCATATCAGGTGAAGAAAGTTTTCATCAGGACTTTTATAAAAACAATCCTATTCGCTATAAGTACTATCGCTGGGGATGTGGACGAGACCAACGCTTAAAACAGATTTGGGGAACAGATGACAAAGTATAGGAAATTAAAACATCTCTGATGAATCTACTTCAATGGTTTCTTTTGTAACAGCATCACGCGAAGCAATACAGTCGCCCGTGATCATTTCTTCGTAGCACATACCTGGACCCACCATGGGATAAACACCTGCATCACGATCGATAATAACTTCCAGGAAAGCTGGGCCTGGGAATTCAACAAACTCTTTAATCACTTGCGGAAGATCATCTTTATCTTCAAGACGAACAGCATATTCAAAACCATCAGATTCAGCTGATTTTACAAAATTCTTTTTATGCAAAGACTTATCACTCGCAGATAAACGACCTTTAAAGAAAAGGTGTTGCCATTGCTTAACCATGCCATCGCCAAAGTTATTGAGTACAACCGTCTTAACCGGCAATTTATAAGTTGTACATGTTTCCAATTCGCCAAGGTTCATACGAATACTAGCATCACCATCAATATTAATGACCATAGAATTAGGTTTGGCAAACTGTGCACCTATGGCGGCAGGCAAACCAAATCCCATTGTCCCCATACTTCCTGAAGTTAACCAAAGCCGGGGCTGCCTAAAGGAAAAATATTGTGCTGCCCACATTTGATGCTGGCCTACACCTGTACTAATAATGGCATTACCCTTGGTATGTTTGTTAATCTCCTCTATCACTGCATAAGGCTGTATTGCTTCGCTTTCCTTATCATAGTTCATTGCATACTTGTCTTTTAGGTTAGCTATGTGCTGATGCCACTCGCTATAGTCTTCTTTATACTTATAAATCTCACGCCCGTATTCCAATAAGTGCTCAAGACTTTCTGGCAACAATCCAACATGGTGCCAACTAACGCTTTTAACTTTATCGATTTCTGAGGGATCGATGTCAAAATGTGCTATGTACTTAGCACTGGGTGCAAACTTACTTGGTACAGCCGCTACGCGATCATCAAAACGCGCGCCTATTGCAATGAGAAAATCACAATCATCAGTCGCATAGTTTGCGAACGCTGTTCCGTGCATTCCCAGCATATGTAATGCTCTAGGTTTAGTCGTATCGTAAGCACCAATACCCATCAATGTTGTTACAACCGGAATTCCAAAAGCATCTGCAAATTTTCTAAGTTTCTCAGATGCTTCACCATTGATCACACCACCCCCGGCATAAATTAGAGGTCGTTTTGCATAGGAAAGTGCATCATAAAACTGTTTACATTTATCTGGTGTTAACTCAGATGCAATAACTGCATGCATGCGTTCTCGATACCCTCGAACGGGCAATCGACCTCGCCCCTGAAATGTACCCATCCAGTTTTGAACGTCTTTTGGAATATCAATAACAACGGGTCCCGGTCGACCAGTGCGAGCAATTTCAAATGCAGTCCGCATAGTCGCTTCAAGTTTTGTGGGATCCGTGACTAAGAAAATATGTTTGGCAACGGCTCCCATAATGTTGGCAATGGGAGCTTCTTGGAAACCATCACTCCCTATTGCAGCTGTTGGGACTTGTCCACTAATCACAACAATAGGAATTGAATCGGCCATGCAATCACGAACAGGTGTTACCGTATTGGTCGCACCTGGGCCAGATGTCACCATGACAACACCCACTTTACCACTCGCTCTTGCATAACCTGACGCCATAAACCCTGCCCCTTGCTCATTGGCAGGTACAATCAGTGGCATGGAATCATTAGTCTCTTGATTGAAACGAAACACAGCATCATAAGTGGGAAGAATTGCACCACCACTGTAGCCAAAAATCACATCAGTGCCTTCTTGAGCTAAAACCTGGACAATAATGTCCGAGCCAGACATTTCACTGCCGGCAAGAGGATGATCTGAGCCTTGCTCGATTTCTAGTGCTTGTTGAGCCGCGCTTTGCATAGTTAAATTAAAATCTTGATTAAAAAGACATTTATTGTACTGAAACTAACTTATTTATGGAGGTTGAGTCAATCTTACTAAAGCAACATCTTCCAAGTGTGTAAAGTAATTAATAAACCGGCATTTAGGAAAGTATTTCTTGTGTAGCTTGCACGCGAGTGTTGAAAACGTTAGTTTCAAGCCAACCATAACCTCAATAAAAATCATGGACTCACAAACTCAAGCTAAAAGCTATAAACCCGAAGAATATTTTGTTGAAGACCAACCCTATTACGAACCGGTCTCCGATGAAATCGAAGTCTTCGAAGCAGCCTACCAAAACCAACTTCCCATATTACTCAAAGGTCCCACAGGTTGTGGCAAAACCCGTTTCATGGAGTACATGGGTTGGCGCATTAAGCGCCCATTGATTACCGTATCTTGTCATGACGACTTAACTGCTTCGGATTTGGTTGGGCGTTATTTAGTAACGGGTGGTGAAACAGTATGGGTTGATGGCCCACTGGCGCGCTCGGTTAGGTCAGGTAGCATTTGTTACTTGGATGAAATTGTTGAAGCACGCAAAGATACAACCGTGGTCATTCATCCGCTTTGTGATGATCGCCGTGTATTACCGATAGAAAAATTAGGCGAGCTGCTGGAAGCACCGCAAGAATTTTGCATGGCAATTTCTTATAACCCAGGTTACCAAAGTGTTTTAAAAGATCTTAAACAGAGTACTCGACAACGATTTGTCGCGTTAGAGTTTGACTACCCAGATGCTGAAACAGAACAAAAAATTATAGAAAAAGAAACAGGCGTTGATGCTAATACCGCAAAGCAATTAGTTAAGTTTGCGCAGATGACTCGTAACTTGAAAGGCAGCGGTTTAGATGAAGGAGCAAGTACACGATTGTTAGTTCATGCGGGGAAACTTATTCATACTGGCGTCAATCCAGTAACTGCATGTAAGAGTTCAATCTCCCAAGCGCTTACTGATGATCCTGAAATGTTAGTGGCCGTGAATGAATTAAGTTCATCTGTTTTTTAAATTACTTATAAGCTTAAAGTCCTTTATAACAATCTCCTATTGTTAAGATAAATCTATTATATAGTGTGTTTTTTTATGTAGATTGACCTGTAATGACATCACATAAGGTTTATAATTAGTAACACGATAACATTAAGATAAGGAGGCATATGATGCATATATACAGCATTGAACATATCTGCTCTGGTCTTAAACATAAAGCACGAACAGAAAACTTCCTATCCTATTCTGTGGACGACATTGAAACTGAGGCAAACGATTTTGTTGAAACATTTGCCAGAGAAAATGGACTCACCGCACATACTCTATCTGCATTTCGATGGTCCTTTGAATCAGGAGATCATCTGTTAGCAGATGGTTTCATTGAACTCAAGTGTACGAGAGACTTTATGGAACATGCAGGTCCCTGTGTCTTTGACACAGTCTCTATTGCTAAAGTCGATAAATACAAACATTCAGATAAGACATAAATTTTATGGCCGCTTTCAATGCTGCGGCTATAAAATTCATCGTTTAATTATAATTCAATGTTAAGCTATGATTAGTCTATGCAACTTTACCTTGCAAACCAAAATTATTTTCAGACTTACTCAACAATAAAAATAAGGAGAAGTTAATGAATGATCAAACCCGTATTAAATATTTAAAAATAGCTTTAATAATATTTGGTGTTATTTTTACTTTCTTAATTTTACCACTTACACAGTTATGGCCGTCAGGATGGGCATGGCATACCGAAGGCCGCTCATATTATCTTGAAATGATTCTAGTCGTTTACGCCACTCTTGGCATCTTCTTGATGATAGCGGCTAAAAATCCTATAGAACATAAGAGTCTTATCTGGTTTACTGTATGGTCAAGTGTTGCACATGGGGGTGTTATGGCATGGCAATCATTTGATGGCGAACATAATATGGGCCACTTAATGGGTGATGTACCAGCATTATTTATCGTCGCAGTTGTATTAGCGTATTTAATGCCTAAAAGTACAAAGCAGTAACTTCAGGCACAAAAAAAGCCAGCTTCATGAGCTGGCTTTTTATAATTTATCTGGCGGTATTATTAGAATATTGCAATGCCAGCTGCAAAAACTAGAGCTAGAAAAACAATGAAGCCTGCTGTTTCCGCTGCTAAGTATTTGCAGATGTTTGAGTTACGGATCATGTTGATTCTCCAAGATTAAGTTAAAAAGTTTGGAATAAGCTTAGTAGAATTTCGTTATATAAGCAATATCTAATTAACAACTACAGATAAATGGTGATATTTAGCTAACTAGCGGTTTTTATTGAAATTATTTCATATTTTTAATTTATTAATCTGTACAAAACCATTGAATACACCCATTATTAACCACTCATATTAAAAGGTATTATGGTTAAAACTGCTTTCTTTTTCGCCTTATTGATCGCTGCTAGCCTCGCTTTTATTGCGATGTTACTACCATTTTTCGAGCCTATTCTATGGGCAACTACCCTAGCGGTTTTATTTCGACCTGCGCATAAATACTGTTTAAAAAAGTTTAATCAGCGAGAAAACTGGGCGAGCTTGACGACTTTATTACTGATTTTATTTGTCGTCATCGTGCCCACACTTTTTCTACTCACCACAGTTGCTAAAGAAGGCTTCAATCTTTTTCAAGCTATTGCCAAAGGTGAAATTGACTTATCTGGGCCCATAAGATGGGCTCAAAGTACCTGGCCTTCTTTACTAGAACATGCTCGGGAATTCGGAATCGAAATCGACGAATTTAAAAATAAGTTTTCAAATTCTGCATTACAGGGTAGCCAATGGTTAGCAGCGCATATATTTACGTTCGGGCAAAACACTTTGCGCTTTACCATCATGTTTTTCTTAATGCTCTACTTGTTATTTTTCTTCTTGCGTGATGGTAAAAAAATAGTTGATTTAATTGTCCGTATTTCACCACTCGATGACACACAAGAACGTCTTTTATTATCAAAATTTGCTGAAGTCTCACGCGCTACCATCAAAGGTACTTTGGTTGTCGGCATGGTACAAGGCGCATTGGGCGCAATTACTTTCGCATTACTCGGCATTCAATCTGCAATATTTTGGGGTGTTGTGATGACGGTACTTTCGATTCTTCCCGCCATAGGGGCTGCATTAGTTTGGTTGCCTGCTGCAATTTTTTTAATTGTGAATGGAATGATAATAAAAGGTCTTGTCTTGATAGCAGTAGGCTCTTTAGTGATAGGAATGGTAGATAATATTTTACGCCCCATACTTGTTGGTCGTGACACTAAGATGCCTGACTATTTAATCTTGCTGAGCACACTTGGTGGACTTACCATGATAGGCATTTCTGGGTTTGTTCTTGGACCTGTGATTGCTGCATTTTTCTTAGCTATCTGGGCAATGTTTGCACAAGGATACAATTCAAGTTAAAAGTTTTTTTACATTGACCTTAAGCATAGGAACGATATCTTTTTCAAACCAATCATTCTTTTTTAACCAAAGTTTATTTCTTGGCGAGGGGTGCGGCATAGGTAAATAAATTGGAGCATATTGTTTCCATGCCTTTACCGTTTCAGTCAGCGTCTTTTTCTTATTCTCTTTAAGATAATAATTTTGAGCATAGCGACCAATCAATAAAGTCAGCTCAATTTGTGGCATCAACTTTAATAATGAGGGATGCCATGTTGGCGCACACTCTGGTCGCGGTGGTAAATCTCCAGACTTACCTCTACCTGGATAACAAAATGCGGTGGGCATTATCGCAATTCTCTTATTATCATAGAAAGTTTCACGATCAATCTCCATCCATTCTCTCAGCTTATCACCACTGGGATCATTCCATGGAATCCCCGTGTTATGAACTTTTGTTCCAGGAGCTTGGCCGACAATAAGTATTTTTGCTGTGCGTGAGGGTCGAAAAACCGGGCGAGGCTCAAAAGGTAAATACTTTGCACAGAGTGTGCACTTTTCTACATGACCCATCAGAGCTTTCAATTTCGCAGCCGACATTATTTTTTGCGTTTACGTCTTGTTTTATAGGCTGATATTTCTTGTACAATTTCACCGTATGGGAAGTTATTGATAGAATTATATTGTGCGAGTGCTGAATCAATTATCGAAAAGATATCACCGCTGTTATTACTTCCCAATAATTTTGCGATACCTTGGATACCACCATTTTGGATTTTAATTTCAGCATTATGCGGTAACTGACCATCTACTGATATCTGCTGCAATACAAAACGTGCATTCTCACGCAGTGCTTGCAGAGTTAGCGTACAAAGCTCTTGAGCATTGTTGTCATTACATGAAACTCCCTCTCGGTCGGCTAGATTGAATCGAGTTGATTTGGAGCAATTGCAAATTCGAGAATTAATAGCTTTCTCAAAGACGCAACGGGTGGGATTAATGTTTTGATAAGTTGAGCGATATTCAATTTCATCCATCTGAAAAATGCTCTTATGGGTATTATTTTTCCCACTCACGCAGGATAGGAGCATCTCTATTTTTCATTACTTTCTGCATTGCCAGATCCTGATTCTCTTCAAACATAATTTTGATATCCGCAGCTTCTTTTACGTTTAATTCGTTTCTCTTGTCACGCGCATATTGCTTGGCTTGTTTATAATCGTCGAATTGATCAAGCAGTTCTGCATCACGCACAACTCCATTGGTTCCTTTCTCTAGATGAAATATAAAATATGGCATAGCATTGAACTCATGATGAATTTTTCTCTATTAGACCACTCTAGATAAACGAAGAGAATATATAGCGCGGAATATAACTAGACTATTCACCCTTGAGTTATTGACACCAAATCATTATTTTTCAATAGTAAGGGATGGACGACTCATTTATTTTTGCTGCAAAACTTTGTGACATTAAAGCTGGCAACACAAAAAAAATCTGCCTGCCAACACATACACCTATATTACTTGCTAATGTCGATGGCTCAATCTACGCCGTAGATGATACTTGCACTCATGAAGACTCCTCTTTATCACTTGGTTGCTTACGTGAGGATAAAGTCAAATGTACACTGCATGGTAGCTGGTTCAGTGTTGTCACCGGTGAACCAAGTGAAGAGCCTGCCGATGAAGCATTACGCTGTTACGCGGTCGAAATTCGCGATGGCGAAATTTGGATTAGCTTAAACCCAAGCGGTTAAACCCTACTTAAAGCCCCTTATTAAATTCACTAATACGGTGCAATTTAGGGATTTATGGTGTTTTTCAAGGCACATCTCATTCATCTGTTGAATCCTAACGCTCAGTAGATAAACAATTTATTTATGAAATCGCTATTAACATACTGATTTCAAGCTATTTATTACGCTAATTAGAGTTTAATTGGATGATGAGAGAACTTATTGGCATCTAAATTGCAACGACTGAAATGAATCTACTCAACAAGGAGGTAGCATGAAGTCACTCATAGTTACAGTCTTATTAGCACTCTCGATCTTTTCGACAGTAAATGCTTGTGAAGATCTAAGAACTACCAAGGAAATCGTCAAATACGTTTGCAATTATTCACTGGTAAGTGACACACAATGCAGAATTTGGACCGAGGATATTCGTCAAATGCATTACACCAATGAAATTATCGTAAATTCATTTTTAAGTTGGGATGAAAGTTTAAAAGAATCAGCCACACGCCTGACTGCTGAAACAAACTAAGCACTCAACAACTGCCTCAAACGGGCCAGTGAGCTTATAGTAAGCGCTATAAGTTGACTGGCCCTTTTTATTTGTTTGATCCTAATGTACTGTAATCACGCACAGTACAGGAGAACCACATGGAAACTTACGAAAGTTTAGTTCAAACCATTGCTCTGACTATGGGTATAGGTTGGGCCTGTGGTATCAACCTCTATGGCACATTATTGGCCTTAGGTATAATGTCTAATACGGGTTATGTAGAACTCCCTCCTGACTTACAAGTTGTGGGTGATCCTTTAGTCATTGCCGCTGCAGGATTCATGTACCTAGTAGAGTTTTTCGCCGACAAGATTCCAGGTGTCGATACTGGTTGGGATACCTTACATACAATGGTGCGCATCCCGGCGGGCGCAATTCTAGCCGCTGGTGTCGTGGGTGATGTAAATACCGCAGCTCAAGTTGCCGCTGGGATTGTAGGTGGTGGACTCGCAGCAGGCACACACTTCACTAAAGCAGGCACACGAGTCATTATAAATACTTCTCCCGAACCATTTTCAAACTGGGGAGCCTCAATTGGAGAAGACATTGCCGTGTTTGCAGGTTTATGGACAGCACTTAATTACCCGATTTTATTTTTAGTCTTGCTAGCACTGTTCATAATTTTAATGATCTGGCTATTACCTAAACTTTTTCGGGCAATTAAAAAAGTTATACGCTTTTTTATTAATTTATTTGCGGGCAAACAAGAACCTTCACCACCTACACCGGACCCTCCCAGTCTAACCCAAGAGAAAACTTGAAGTAGATAATCATAAACTCTGGATCATTTACACCTCCATTGGGTGGGGTGACTACTCCAATCTAATTCTTCTAAATAGTAAGCATTCTCGTTAAACTTACGCCTCTTTTTCAATGTGGGTTAAAAAATGTCATCGAATTGGGTAGACGCCAAAGTTATAGAAGTTAATCACTGGACAGATACTTTATATTCTCTGCGAGTCGAAGCAGATATCGGTAATTTTGAAGCTGGCCAATTTGGTCGTTTAGGTTTAATGATTGATGATCAAATTGTGGGACGCCCTTACTCATTTGTTAATTCACCTGACGAAGAATATTTTGAGTTCTATTCTATTAACGTTAAAGACGGACTACTTTCGCCACGCTTAGCTGAACTAAAGGCCGGCGATCATATTTATTTAGGCGCCAAGCCCAATGGCTTCTTAATCTTAAATGAAATTCCAGAAGGTGAAGATCTATGGATGATGTCGACCGGAACAGGCATCGGCCCATTTCTTTCTATTCTAAAGACTGAAACGCCATGGACACGGTTTAAAAAATGTATTCTTGTTCATGGGGTACGTAAAGTAGAAGAGCTCACTTATCAGGAACAGATTCAAGCGGTAAAAGATAAACATCCAGATCAGTTTGAATATGTTCCCTTTGTAAGTCGTGAAAAAACTGATTTTGCTATCGAAGGTCGTATTCCAGCCGCTTTGAAAAATGGTCAACTTGAAGATCGCGTTAATATAAAGATAGAGAACAATAAATCTCAAGTGATGTTATGCGGTAATCCGGATATGGTTAAAGATGTGCGAGAAACTTTACAAGAACGTGGCTTGACAAAAAATCTGCGCAGAACACCTGGAAGCATTAGCACCGAAAATTATTGGTAGCTTAAACTCCGATTAGATCTATAATATAAGTTATTCGCATCATTGTTGCTTTAACATTTTTGGTGTTACTAAAGACACACAATTTCCTAGACCATAGCCAATCGCTTTCCAGTCATCGACCTGAAATGAAATTGTGTAAACCCCACAAGTCGGCATGTTAGATAAATGATCATTAGCAAAATAATTACATAATTCTGTTTGAGTTGGATTATGACCAACGATTGCCGTCCAATTTAATGATTTTGGCAAAGCCTCAATCAACTTTATAGTCGAAGTTAAAGACGCCATATAAATGTTTTCTTGAAATTGAATTTTGTTTTCTGCAATTGAAAATTCAGCTCGAATATTTTCCAAAGTCTGTCTTGCCCGCAAAGCACCACTGCATATTACTGCATCAAAATTATAATTTGACTCTCTCATGTGTTTTCCCAAGAGTCGCGCATCTTCAATTCCTCTTTTTAGAAGAGGTCGATCAAAATCCTGAGTCGACTCAGGCCAATCCGATTTAGCATGGCGAATGATGGTGAG